>CAZOSQ010000182.1:0-7131 GCA_964582245.1 uncultured Bacteroidales bacterium
CCATTGTAAGTATCTTCATATGAAGTCTGCCCGTAAGAAGATAACCCAATGATCACATCACCGGGTTGAATATAATTTTCAATCACATCTTTCCTAGGAATCCGGCAAGTAACAGTAGAATCGACAATTACAGTCCTCACCACGTCACCTACATCAGCAGTTTCCCCCCCGGTGAGGTGAATATTAATACCGAATTGTTTCATCTTCTTGATAAATTTATCGGTACCTTTAACCAGGTGAAGCAAAACTTTAGAATTAATCTTATTTGCGTTTCTTCCTATTGTTGATGAAAGGAGAATATTATCAACCGCACCCACGCAAAGTAAATCATCAATATTCATGACAATAGCATCTTGGGCTATTCCCTCCCAAACAGATAAATCACCAGTTTCTTTCCAATACATGTAAGCCAAGGCTGATTTTGTTCCTGCCCCATCCGCATGCATAATATTACAGTACTCGGGGTTATTGGTCAAAATATCGGGTAATACTTTGCAAAAAGCATTTGGAAAAAGTCCTTCATCTAAATGTTCTATTGCTTTGTGCACATCGCTTTTATTGGCAGATACTCCTCTTTGGCTATACCTTGAAGCTTCTTTCATAAAACTTAAAGAAGTTATATTTAAATTAATAATTACTGGATTCTTGCAAGTACCCGTCAGCCACCACTGTTTGCAACATTGTCTCTTTGCTAACCACCATGGTCTCAAGTAAAACAGAAGGTACTTTTATTGCCCCATTGTCTATATGTTCTTTTTCCATCAATTCTTCACCCTTGGCTAGTTTGATGGAGATTTCGGCAGCCCTGGTAGCAAGTTTTCTTATGGGTTTATACACTGTTATTGCTTGTGTTCCATTGATAATTCGTTTACAAGCATCCATATCGGCATCCTGCCCCGCAACAAGCACTTTTCCCTTCAAACCATGATCATCTAAGGCCTCTATGACTCCAGTGGCTAACTGGTCATTTGCAGCAATCACCACATCTACACTATCCGATAATTCGAGACACTTTTTCATTTGTTGATAACCCTCACTTTTTTGCCACTTATCCACGTATTCATCATGAAGTATTTTAATATTTCCTTTTTTCACTAGCGAATCAAGGACGTTCATTTGCCCCTGGTGAAGTAAATAGGCGTTATTATCTGACCTGGCCCCTCCAATCAGCACATAATTACCATTAGGTTTCATGGAGGATAAATATTCTGCTTGTAATTCTCCAACATTGATATTGTCAAACGAAATATAAAAATCAAGGTTGGCATTTTTCACCAGCCGATCGTAAGCTATAACTTTAACGTTGGCTTGGTGTGCGATATCAATAATTTCTGAAGCAGATTCATAGTTGACTGCTACTAAAACTAGGACATCAATTCCCTTTTCTACCATTTTTTTTGCCAAATCAACTTGTTGGTCGTGATCTCCCTCGGCAGATTCCACTAGTACTTTTCCCCCAAGATCTTCAACCTTGGAGACGAATATATCACGATCTTTGATCCAGCGTTCTTGCTTGAAGCTGTCCATCAACAAACCAATGGTAATATCACGTTTATTTTGGCACCCACTGGCAAAAATCAAAAGAAATAAAACGGGCAAGTAAAATAATAGTCTTTTCATGTTAATAAATGTAAGTATACGACATCAAGTTTCCAAATATAAAGAAAATTTATCGTGATTCATAATCCGTCCGCAATACCTTAAATTCAGTTCTCCTGTTCACTTGATGCGCTATTTCACGTTGCTCCTCATTGGGTAATTTTTCAATAAATTCAGGAGTTAGTACGTCACCTTCAAATAGGAAAGGATATTTTTTAGCCAGGTTGGAATCTACGACTTGGGGTTGGCGTTTACCATATCCCTTGGCTTTAAGCCTATCTCCTTTAATACCTTTTTCTATCAGGTAATCCACGACCGACTGTGCCCTCTTTTGGGATAATTCATCATTGGTAGCGTGTTCTCCCCTGGCATCCGTATGTGAACTGAGTTCAATTGTAACATGGGGGTTGTCATTCAATGTTTCCACCAGTTTATCAAGTGCAACCATGGACTCAGGCATCAATTCAAAGCTATTGAAACCATAGAATATATTATCTACTTGGATAGACTGGGCTGTAGAATGCAAAAATATATTAGCCTTAAAATCTGTACTCTCACTCCTGTCCTTGGTGGTCTCCCTGTACTTCCCATTCAGGTAACCCTTTTTAGATACGATAAACACATAATCGGTAGCTGCTTTTAACATGAACTTGAAAGTACCATCGCTTCCTGTCTTGGAATCAAGGGTAATTCCGTCACTGCTAACAGATTTAACAGTAGCATTGGGAATCCTTTCATTTGTTTTTTGATCCCTAACTTCTCCAACAATGGTAAATTTAAGGGGAGGTAAATGAAAAGAATAAATATTATCTCTCCCACCGTTGCGTGAAGTAGTAAAAAATCCTCTTTCCACTTCTTTTTCAAAAGTAATTCCAAAATCATCCCCGGGAGAGTTTATGGGGTAACGCATATTTTTCACGATCCAATTCCCGTTTTCATCTAATTCGGTCTTATAAATATCTAAACCGCCCATCCCAACACGTCCATTAGAGGAGAAATATAAAGTCCCATCAGGATGCACGTAAGGGAATACTTCGTCACCTGCCGTATTTATTTGTTCACCAAGGTTTACGGGAGAACCCCATTCATCTCCTTCCAAGGTTACTTTCCAAATATCCTTGCTATTTTTCCCGGTGGTTTCTTTAATGCTTCCATCCATATCAGAAACAAAATACAAGGTATTTCCATCGGGACTGATGGCAGGGTGTGCAACAAGGATGCTATCTGCCGCAAGCTTAATTTCTTGTGCCTTGCTCCAATCTTCTCCATTTCTAGCGGACCAATATATTTGACAACCGTAATTTTTGTTTTTAGCTTTTTTACACCTCGTGAAATACATATTTTTGTAATCAGCAGTCATGGATGGAGCACCATCATCAAATTCCGAATTTATAGATTCCCCCAACGGGGTTGGCTCGCTCCAACTTCCTTTAATATCTTTCCGAGATTCGTATATATCCGCAAAACTCTCTCCGTGGGCTCCATGCACGTCATTCCCCCCGGAGCTTGGCCTTGATGACGTGAAATAAACCCGGTCATATTCACCCCGGGCATAACAAGGAGCGTAATCGCTTTCTTTTTCATTAAAATATTTTACTTCCTGGATCTCGTAGCCACTAGGATTTTGCTTCCAGACAAGAGATAGTTCACATGATTTTATACCATCATTTCCTCTCCTATCATCGGGAACCAATTCCAAGTATTTTTTATAATGTTCTACTGCCTCCTCGTACTTCTCATTCATCTTGAGCATATCGGCATAATACAAGTATACAATAGGATCCGTGTAATTTTTCTTAATGGCTTTCAAGAACCACATTTCAGCCTTTCGAGGTTCATTAATGCTTTTATAACAATCGGCGATCTTGTAAATCATTTCGGTCTTCTCGTGGTCATCATTTATTAAACCACTTGAATAAACATCTTTAAACAAATCGATAGCCAAGGTATATTCTCCAGCTATATAAGCAGCCTCTGCCTTTATCACCTTACCTTTCTGGGCATAAATACCAGGAACTAAAAACAAGGAAAAAAAGAAGATGATAAGTTTATTTCTCATCGCGATAATAATTTTTTCCTTTACATGCTCTTTTTCAGAAATTGACATAAAAAAGGAGATTTATTTTTAGAAATTTTTTCAGTTAAATTAATCAAAATTTACAGAATGACACGAAATATAAACTTTTTTTTAAAAAAAATATTATATCGCTTTTAATAATTGGTTCGGACAATGATATTGTCAAACTAATTTTTCAATGACAAGTTCATGTAAAAAAATAAATTCATTGCCAGCTCAAAAAACATTATATTCGCGAGTAAACCATCATGCATTTGTATAAAATAAACATGAACGGGGATAAAGGATTTTCCAAAATTATTGAAAAATCGGCTTAATTCTATTTTGATAAATTATTCAAACACTTAATATTAGTCACGAACTGGAGCGAAGCGAAACTCAACAAAGCTAATGGAAGAATTTTAATCACAGGCAAATAATTTTTCCTTCGAATAAATCATTTATCACCTTTCCATCCAAGTAATCATGACTAATATCATGTACTTATAAAACGGTTAATTCAAGGTAAAATTAAAATATACTTATACTTAATATACACTTGGTAATGAAAAATAATTCGAAAAATGAAATAGTATATGGTGTCAGGGCTGTTTTAGAAGCAATTTCGGCCAACAAGGAAATTGAAAAGGTTTACTTGAAAAAAGGTATGGGGAGTGAACTCTTTAGACAATTATTCCAAGAAATAAGAAAAAGAGACATCCCTTTTCAATATGTACCTGTTGAACGTTTAAACAGGTTTACGGGTAAAGCTCACCAAGGAGTAGTAGCATTTATTTCACCCGTGGAATACCAGGATTTAGAAAAAGTTGTTCCGGGTTTATTTGATCAAGGAAAAAGTCCACTCGTTCTTGTTTTGGATAGTGTCACTGATATACGAAATTTTGGTTCGATTGCTCGATCGGCAGAATGTGCAGGAGTAGACGCTATTGTTGTTCCTTTAAAAAATTCTGCTGCCATCAATGCTGATGCTGTTAAAACCTCGGCCGGCGCTTTACATCAAATTCCTATTTGTCGTGTTCCAAACCTTGAAAAGTCGCTCATGTTCTTAAGAAACAGTGGGTTAACAATAACCGCTGCTACCGAGAAAGCAAACCAGTTACATACCTCCATCGATTTTTCTATACCAGCGGTCATCGTATTGGGCTCTGAAGATACCGGTATTTCGCCCGGGATATTAAAAATGGCAGATAACCTGGTTAAGATCCCAATTATGGGTAATATTCAATCTCTTAATGTCTCTGTGGCCGCGGGGATTATCTTGTACGAAGCAGTAAGACAAAGATTGAATGAATGAAATCGAATAAACTCTTCTTTAATAACATATGCCATTCTATACCAAAGCAGATCCAACTTTTATAGATTTTTTGAAAATTTACCAAGGCAATAGTGATTAAATAACTAAAACAATCCCGTGTATCACTCAATAAAAGGAGACCCCAGGAAATCCCAGTACCCCGTAATGCATCCCTTATCATGAGACATCCCGGGGAGTAAACTACCTGCATCAGTTTTGCCCGGTTTATTCTTGAAATTTTCTTATAGTTTTTTTTTTACATTTACTACTAAAGTTTTCTTATAAGAAATAATTTGAAGTGCTATTTTCCTGTATACCCGGGTTACAAGCAACTATTGTTTAGTTAATAAACCACCTTTTAGAACCCATCAAAAAAAAATCTGATCAATTTACCGGGGTAACGTGTTGTAATATATGAAAGGTTTAATAAGCCTTTTAAACAAACACGAGAAGAACCAGGACAAGGGAATTAGCACCTGCTAAAATTTTGCTGTTATTAGAAGGTGATTTTTTTTCAAAATCGTTTACGATTCCTTCAATAAACCTTGCAAGGTTCATCATGAAATAAAAATTAAACTATTTATCCTGATGAAAGCAGATTTATTTCAAGCAGAAGGAAAAAAAAGAGTTATTATAGAGAATGTTACACCGGAAATAAATGGTGGTAGATTCACATCAAAATGCAGTGTAAATGACTTTTTGGAGGTGGAAGCAGATGTTTACTGTGATAGTCATGACCTAATCAGGGCTCAATTATTTTATCGGCATGTTAAGGAAAAAAATTGGCATGAAGTTGAAATGGATTATCAGGTAAATGATCGTTGGAAAGCAGTATTTACCCCATTGAAGATGGGTATTTATATTTTCACTGTACAAGGCTGGATTGATAAATACAAGACCTGGCACAGGGACATGCTTAAAAAGATTGAAGCCAATGTTGAAACAAAAATTGATTTTTTAACGGGTGCGAAAATAATCGAGGAAGTACTAAATAACCAAGAAATTAATACAGAAGATAAACTTTTTTTAGAAAAGATAAGGGAACTTTTTGCTGATGAATCCTCTCCAAATGACCAAAAGGTACAGCCAGTGCTAGATGGCGATTTATACCCGATCATGTTCAAATACCCGGTAAAATTTAATGCCACTGAATATGACAAAATTTTAAAAGTTGTTGTAGATCCAAGGAAAGCAGCATTTAGCAGTTGGTATGAATTATTTCCCCGCTCCATGGCAAGTGAAGGTAATGGTACCTTTAACGATGTTGTTACTCATCTACCTTACGTGGCTGAAATGGGATTTGATGTTTTATATCTCCCCCCTATACATCCTATTGGGCATACCCATCGAAAAGGAAAGAATAACAGTGTAAAAGCTGAAGAAGGGGAACCGGGTTCACCTTGGGCAATAGGTTCGGAAGAAGGGGGACACAAAGAAATTAATCCTAATCTAGGAAATTTCGAAGATTTCGCACACCTGGTGCAAAAAGCCAAAGAACATAATATTGATATTGCCCTAGACATTGCCTTTCAATGTTCACCCGACCATCCATACGTGAAAGAACATCCCGAATGGTTTATTCACCGTCCTGACGGAACTATTCAGTATGCCGAAAACCCACCGAAAAAGTACCAGGATATTTACCCCCTGGATTTTGAATCTGAAGATTGGCAAAATCTATGGCAAGAGCTTAAAAGCGTGTTCTTATTTTGGATAGGTAAAGGTGTAAAAATATTTAGGGTGGATAATCCTCACACCAAGGCTTTTCATTTTTGGGAGTGGGTAATATCAGAAATTAAGGAAGAATTCCCGGAAGCAATCTTCCTAGCAGAAGCATTCACTCGACCCAAAGTGATGTACTATCTTGCAAAATCCGGTTTTTCTCAATCCTATACCTATTTCACCTGGAGAAACACGAAGTGGGAAATAACAACTTACATGGAAGAACTCACCAAAACAGGAGTTTCCCATTTCTTCAGGCCAAACTTATGGCCTAATACACCGGATATCTTGCCGGAATTTCTTCAAGTCAGCGGGAAGCTGGGCTTCATGATGAGGGGTGTGTTAGCCTCAACCTTGAGTTCAAATTATGGCATCTATGGACCCGCCTTCGAATTAATGGACAATACTTCAAAAACATTCGGTAGCGAAGAGAATCCCG
>CAZOSQ010000183.1:0-7124 GCA_964582245.1 uncultured Bacteroidales bacterium
ATGGTATCTCATACAGGATCATTGATAAAAATGAAAATATAGCGGTATATTCGGGTGCATTAATTCACCAAGCACGCACGATGGAAATACTTGATCAGCTTGGTTTGGCTGAAAAGGCAATAAAATCAGGTGTCATCGTGAATAAAATCAATATTATTTTTAGAGGGAAAAAAATTTCCACCATTGAAGCAAAAAATATAGGTCAAGGACTATCCAAGTTTCCCTTCTGGCTGATGCTTGAACAATCTAAAACAGAGCATTTATTGTGTGATTATTTGTCTTCAAACGAGATACAAGTTGAAAGAAAAAAAGAATTAACCAAAATATCTGACGATAATCAAATTGTAACTTCCCATATAAAAAATGAAGAAGGACAAATAGAAAAAATTGAATCTCGTTTTCTTGTAGGTGCCGACGGGGGAAATAGCGCAGTAAGAAAATTAATCAATATAAACTTTACCGGGAAAAATTTCCCGCTTCCACTTTTTGTTCTTGATAGCAAAGCGCGGGTGGATTTTAATTCTGATGAAATTAGTTTTTGTCTTTCAGATAAAACATTGGCAGGTTTCTTTCCATTATCCAATGGAAGGTGGAGAATTGATAGTGAGATCCCCCAGGAAATCCAAGAGCAGGCTTCCTTTGGCAAAATAAGCAAAAACTTTGCCGATAGTATCCGTATCGATATTGAATTTTATAACGCGGAATGGTTTACAGTCTTTCATGTCCGGGAGAAGCATGCTGAAGTATTTCATAAGAAAAATTGCTTTATTATTGGTGATGCGGCACATGTTTTTAGCCCCATTGGTGCACAAGGAATGAATACGGGGATTCAAGATGCTTTCAACTTGGCTTGGAAATTATCGATGTACATACAGGGAAAGGGTAAACAAAAACTGGTTGATTCTTATTCCGTTGAGAGAATGGCTATCGCCAAAAAGATTTCCAGTTTCACTAGTAAAATCTTTTACGTGATGACGACTAAAAAAAGAGCAGCAAGATTTTTACGTCTCCATATTATACCGAAATTAATTATCCTTTTATCACCCTTGACTAAAACGAAATTTATTCGACGAGTTATTTTTGAAACCATGTCAGAGATCTCCTTAAATTACCGGAAAAGCCCATTATCAGTAAATACTAATAGACGAAAATACAAGGGACCCCAACCCGGGGATAGAATGCCCTATCTCATCTTCCGGGATGAAAATGGGATAGAAACCAACCTCCATGATAAAATAGACTTCACTCGTTTTCAATTATTTATTTTTAGTAGAAATAACACTTCCCTTGATGAGCTAAAAGTGGCTGAAAAATATAAAGACATAATATCCGTTGAAAAGATTCCTTTTCATGCCGGAACAGAATCTATTTATAAAAATTTAGGAATTCAGAAGAAAGAATACTTCCTTGTTCGGCCGGATATGCACTTATCCTGGAGAAATGACAAGCCTGAAACAGCCGAACTGGAAAAATTTCTGAAAAATTTCTTTACATAAAAATACCAAAGTCCTGTAATAAATAACCTCCAAAAATTTAAGAAAAAAAAACTTTTTGATTATTTTTGCCGCCTAGTAAACACTAAGGGAATAAATAAAAATATGAAATGAATATAAAAAAAGATTTTAAATATTCGCTGGTTGTACCTACAAGCATGGGTATAAGGATTACACCCGTTAACGGTCAACCTGTTTATTGCAGTGACACCTTTAAAATGCACGCTACCAGTGCTGAGACTAATGTTGCAAGTATTTCTTCTTTTCTTGGCCTTCCAGTCAAAGTGCTTACCAATTTTGTGAAAGGAAGTCCAATTGCCAGGTTAATCAAAGATAATCTTGCCGGGAGGCACATGGATTACGAAGGAAAAGAAGTCGAACAAGGAGATCCGTGGGGATACCGCCACCAGGTAAATATAGCCGATAGTGGTTACGGGTCACGCGGGCCGCGGGTTCATAATGATCGTGCAGGTGAGGTAGGTAGAATTTTAAATGTAAAAGATTTTGACCTGGATCAGCTATTTGGTAAAGAAGGTGTCCAAGTGATTCACCTTTCAGGTCTTATTGCTGCCTTATCCCCCGATTCAAGTCAATTTTGTCTTGAATTGGCAAGAAAAGCTAGTAAACATGGCACCAGGGTATCATTTGATCTTAATTACAGGGCTTCTTTTTGGAAAAGCCGGGAAAAGGAGTTAAGAAGTATTTTTAGCGAGATAGCCAGCCTATCTGATATATTAGTCGGCAATGAAGAAGATTTCCAGCTTTGTCTTGGCATTGATGGTCCTGAAGCGGGAGGAAAAAATATCTCCACCAAAATAAATAGTTTTAAGGGCATGATCGATAACGTGAGAAAAGAATATGGTAACGCTTCGGTTTTTGCGACAACACTGCGACAAGTTATTAGTACCAATAGTCATCTTTGGGGTGGTATCATGTGGGAAGGTGAAAATTGGCATGTCGTAGAACCCCGGGAAATCACGGTTCTTGATAGAATTGGCGGTGGTGATGGCTTTGTAGGTGGTATGATTTACGCTATATTAAAGGGATGGGAACCTGAAAAATGGATACAATTTGGTTGGGCAAGTGGTGCCTTAGCTGCAACCATGTTGACTGATTATGCTCAACCGGCAGATGAAGAACAAGTTTGGAGTATTTGGGAAGGAAATGCCCGGGTCAAAAGATAAATAGGTTTTAAAAATCCATAAATGATTTGAATAAAGGATTAACTCCAAGTATCCTTTATTCAATTATTATTTTCCTATACTCACTCCACTCCCCTTTCTCTTTGAAACGAATTAAATAAGTACCAGGGTCGAAATTTTTCACATTGACCCGTGATTTGTTCTTGATTTTCATGACAAGGAGACCATTAGTATTAATCATCTCAATTTCTTCCACGGTATTTTGGAAGTGCAAAATATCCCTCACCGGATTGGGATAAAACAAATTTGATGGTTCACCTATATCATTTAATGAGGTTGCTGTTAACTCAATGGATTTTAAAATATTATCATTCACATTAACATATCCGCTATCGGCGTAATACCCTTCTTGTGTAATTTTAAACAAAACCATTGAATCAGCAGGTATATCATTAAATTTCACTTTTCCATCTATTCCCGTGGTATCTTTTAAGCCATTAAACAAAATGATGGCTCCATTCACAGGAATAAAATTGCTTGTCACCTGGAATTCAACTGAAAACAGTTCAATTAAATTAATCTTTTTCAATAAGTTGGAATCAATTTTGATAAATCCGCTATCTGGCAAAAATCCTACTTTTGACACCTTGTAAAATAAACTATCCTGCCTTAAAATATTATGGAAGATAGCTTTTCCTTCTATATCCGTTTCAAGTTCACTTGTATCTAAATTTACCAAGGCTTGATCAATCGCGATATCACCTGCACCATATACTGTAAAAGTAACTGAATAAAAAGGTGTTAATTCTATTTTCAAATCCATATGGTCAAAAAACTCGACATACCCGCTGGCTGTCGAAAAACTTTCTTTATTTATTTTATATTGCCACTTTGTTCCCGGTTCTAATCCTGTAAATATTACCATTCCATCTTGTCCGGTTGTATCTTTCAATGACCCCAAGGAAACAATCACACCTTCAAGTTCATCTTTACCATCCGTAATTTCAAAGGAAATTGAAAGCAAACGTTGGTATTCATCTGCCCCTACATCTGGTTGTTGGTCTTTCACACTGTCACAATCAATATCTGTATTTCTTTCTTCCGTAACAATACCCCCATTGATAGCATCAATTGTATCTGTAGCCAGGTGTAAGTTCCCCTTGGTAATATCAACAAAATAAGATGCTGTTGCATGGGTAATATTATTTTCCAGCTTGCATGAAGCCCCATCATCATCAGGTAAAATAGGTTCATCGGAAAGGTTATTCATGATCAAGCAACTATCTGTCTCTTGGTGACGAGCTTCAATGGAATAACTTGAACTTCCCCCCGGGCAATAAATCGTATTGTTTATTACTTTAGCCCCTTTCGCATATATTAGCCCGATACCAGCCTGGGTATGGTCATATCCCTTGATAAAATTATTGCGTATTATCCCTCCCGTGTGGCTTAATTTACCCTGGGATTCCTTTCCAAAATAGATCCCTTTATCACAATCTATAAGTACATTCCTCTCAACCAAGGTGTTCTGTGAATAATGCCAAGCCAAAATTGCTGGCCTGGTCCAAATGAACTCCAAATCAGGACGCTTCTTGATATTTTTAATAATGTTATCCCGAATTATCCAGTCATAACAATAATTCAATTCAATTCCCGATGTATGTGCATCATCCTTGTGATTGGTTCCTGTATACTCGAATAATGAACATTGTACAATTCCATTGTACTTGTATGTGGTGCCAATGGCTTCAAAAAGCTGTTCACCACAATCATAGCTCCTGATATTATGAAACAAGCAGTTATCTGATCCCGATTCAATTAATATTCCATTGGTTTGAACCTGGGTAACTGTTAAATCCGCTATCGTGATATTATCTGCTTCTATGAATATTCCAAACGCCTCTCCTTCTTCATCCATGCCCATGCCATGAATAACGACATCATCCCTATTACCCGTGGTTGACCTTATCGTGATATCATTCTTATCAATATAGATGAAAGAAGTATCTGAAACATGGTAAGTTCCGGGTCGCAGGTAAATCGTTGAAGGACCACTTGCTACTTCTATTGCATCTAAAACATCTTGCAAACTATCTGCAAAATATATGGTTTCATTATTCCCTGGTGCAGGAAGAGTGTCACAATTACATTGGCCAAAACTAACTTGGCCATAAAAAATTAAATAAAATATTATTATAAATGAAGATATTGATGTTTTCATGTGTAAATAATTTTATATATTAAGGTCACATGGAACATCCATGAAGGTTATTTTCATCTTTGTTTATTATTTTTAATCATGGATGTTTCATAATCTACTGTTTTACCTAATTAATTAACAGTTACTAAATTTTAAACACTTTTAGCCGGTAAAAAGATTTACAAAACACCTGTATTGGGTACTAATTACCTATTATCTTACTTCCAAATTTTGCATAACATTTAACCAATATTAGCCGGTAATTGAAGGGTTAACCACTTATTCCAACTTCTTTATTGAATGATAAGGCACAAGCTTTATCTCATTCCTAAATAAGCGTCACACATGTGATATCGAGGTAAAAATCACATAAAATAGAAAATATTGACATATTTTCAAATGGTGGGTTTGACATTAGTATAGAAAGGGAATCATTTTCCATGTTTTATTTTTATAAGAAGTATAGCCGGGGAAATGCTTAGCCAATAACTTTTCTTCGTAATGAATTTTGAAAAAGATATCGATTAAAAGTAAGATCATGATCACCAAACGAATCCAATTAAAGTATGCAATTAGAAGTGGAATCGTGAATAAACATATGGACAAGTACATGGGATGGCGAATAACCCCATAAGGTCCCTTCTTCACTAGTGAAGCTTTCTCTCGAACATCGGGGAAAACATTTAAGGTTCTGGCATTCATGGATATAACGGACCACACACCTATGATTAAACCAATGACTTGTATTATTATTAGCCACCAAAAGGGAGCCAACCAGGGAGAACTTAGTAAAAGATAACCTAAACAGGTAAACTGGATTACCACAAGGAAAAAAGACTTTTCTATTTTCATTTTTTTATATTTCCTTTAGTAGCATATCTTCGGGAGCATCAACAATTTTTTCATAGAATCTTTTCACGGCAGATGAAACTTTCCTGAATTCCGATGAATCTTTGGCAGAAATATCATCATTACCATGCTTATCAACTTTCAATATGACAGAGGAAATTTTAATATTATTGATATCGAAAGCCGGTTGATATGCCCGTTCCTTATGATTGTCCTTAATTGTTTCCGTGAACAAATTCACTTCCACCAGGTCATAGATCATTTCCCTAACTATTCTTATAGGTAATTCAAGTTCATGAGCAATATCTTCAGCCGATAAAGGTTCTTTTCCCCGGGCAAAATTTTTCACTACCAAGCTAGCTGTTAATAGGGTTAAAATCATCCTATAAAAATGGCTAATATTAAGAGATCCACGTTCCTCCCGGTATTTTTCAACATTTTGGTTGGCAAAAGAGAGTTCTGCACCAAAAAGAACAATCAACCAGCTTACCTGTAGCCAAATTAAAAAAAGGGGTAACGCCGCAAAACTCCCGTAAATTGTATTATACCTAGACATAGCTACTTGTGAATGAACATATCCCCATTGGACAATCTGGAAAAATGTTCCCGCTATAATTCCTCCCACAAAAGCTGATTTAAACCTGACATTGGTATTAGGCATTACTATGTAAATAAAGGTAAATAATAGCCAGATGATGGCATAAGGAAGTATCTTTATGCCAAGCTCCAATAAAGGACCTACATAACCAAGCCATGTAAGTTCTTCCGTGAACCTGTTAAGTTGTGTGGTTACAAAAACAGTAATGCTACTGGAAAATAGAAAAAAGATAGGGGCGATTAACATGATAGAAAAATAATCAGTGAATTTTCTTAGGAGCGTTCTGCCTACCTTGATTCTCCAAATTTCATTAAAAGCATCTTCAATATTACCAAGCACTTTCATTACTGTCCAAAACAGGATAATTAATCCCACGCCAGCAATCACTCCTCCACTGGTATTTTGAAGCATGGAATTGGCAAATTCAATTATTTTCTCAATTACTTCCTCCTGTCCAGTAAAACCTTTCCTAAGTTCTTCTTCCATCATATTTTGAAAACCAAATCCCTTTGCAATTCCAAAAATCATGGCTACCACGGGAACAACAGACAGCATTGAAAAGAAGGTTAACGCTGAGGCGCGCAATTGAACCTTGCCTTCAGCAAACCCTCTTTTGGCAACCGACAAAATTCTTAATTGTTTGATTAAAAAAGATTTTAAAGGTTTATGCTCTTGGGGATTCAAATGCCAAATATCATGTTTGATAAAGTTTTATATTTCCGTGATCTTTTTTTTCATTCTTTTAAGAATTGTTAATGTTTCTAATTATTAGATGATTTAATGCTCTTATCAACAGTGTGTACCTGTCGACTCTCAATAAACACCATTATATTAAATCACTT
>CAZOSQ010000184.1:0-7074 GCA_964582245.1 uncultured Bacteroidales bacterium
TACAAGTATAACATCCAAAAAATTTAATCTTCCTTTTCCTTTCTCTTTTAACATAGATTTCTACATTCTTAAAATATTTTACTATTTTTAAAATTTTTGATGCTTTCAAGGCGTTGTAAAACATCAATCATCATTCTTACTTTGTTCTTTTTATTTAATAAACTAACTGCATCTACCTCTAAACTGGATGAATAATAAAATTCAGGCAATAAAGTACATATTCACTGATTACACTGCTGCTCTACTAAGCTGGAGTTTATTTTTTATATATAGAAAAATATACGTTGAATCTTATATATTTGAGTCCGGGATACCAGTAGAATTAGACTCGAAATTTTACATGGGCTTATTGGTCATACCATTATTTTGGCTGTTTCTTTATTATGCTTCTGGACACTATAGAAACATTTATAAAAAATCGCGTCTAAATGAATTCGGCCAAACCTTTTTAACTACCCTAATCGGGGTTTTAGTAATATTTTTCTTGCTCATCCTAGATGATACTATTGCATCCTATAAAAACTATTACTCATCATTCCTGGTGCTTTTTACTATTCATTTTTTTTTTACTTACGTGCCAAGATTAATAATAACCACTAGAACTATCAGGAGAATTCAAGATGGAAGAATCGGATTTAATACGATTCTAATAGGTGGGAATGGTAAGGCTAGGGAAACATACCAGGAAATAATGAATCAACCTGTTTCAACAGGAAATCACATCATAGGATTCGTAAGTGTTAAAAATAAAGTAGATCTATCCCTGAAGAAAACCTTGCCATACTTGGGTGAAATAGATCAAATCCAAGACATCGTTAAAAAATATGATGTAGAAGAAATTATCATTTCAATTGAATATAATGAACATGACAAGGTAGAAGAAATAATTAGCCAACTGGGATACATGAATGTTACCTTGAAAGCTTTGCCTGATTTGTATGATCTACTAACTGGAAAAGTTAAAATTACAAGTATTTTTGGTGCACCATTCATTCAAATTTCAGATGAACCCATGCCCCAGTGGCAATATTCCATAAAACAATTCCTGGATATAAGTATTTCCTTACTGGCATTATTAATCACATTGCCAATTTCCATTTTCATCATGGTTGCCATTAAATTTACATCAAATGGCCCTTTAATATACAAACATGAACGAATTGGGAAATACGGAAAACCTTTTAATATATACAAATTTAGGACAATGTACACGGATGCAGAAATAAATGGCCCGCAACTATCTAGAAAGTTTGACCGCCGGATAACACCAATTGGTAGATTTTTAAGAAAAACCAGGCTGGATGAAATTCCTAATTTCGTGAACGTATTGAAAGGAGATATGTCTTTGGTAGGTCCGCGTCCAGAAAGAAAATTTTATATCGATCAAATAGTAAAAATAGCCCCTCATTATCATCAATTACAAAAAGTAAAACCTGGAATCACCTCTTTGGGACAGGTAAAATTTGGATATGCTGAGAATGTCGAAGAAATGATCCAAAGACTTAGGTATGACATTATTTATATCAATAACATGTCTCTTTTTATTGATTTTCAAATAATGATTTATACCGTGGTAACCATTCTTAAAGGGGAAGGAAAATAACAACAAAATTTATTGAGATTTCATATATAAAACACGGTGAACCATCCTATTTGAATCATACGCTATTTTATTGATAATCTGTTTCTTAAAGAAATGGCGCGATGTTTGAAAATCCAAGTTAAAATTAATACAACATTTTAAAAATATTAGGGTATAATATTTTAATTTTTATACTGGTATGAATTCATCATCTTTTTATATAATTATAACTAAATATAAGCTAAATGAAAGCTAAACTGGTTTCTTTTGGAATTATAACTGTATTATCCTTAGGAATACTTAAAGCACAAAATGAAGAGCACAAATTTACAATTTGCATAAATACAGGTGTTAGCCTGGCTGGTAATATAGTAAAACTGGCTGCAAAGGCAGATCCAACTGCCACTATCATAGAGGATGATGTTTCTCCAGCTTACCCATTGTTATGAATTATACGAAAATAGTATCATTACGGAAACAAACAGAATTACATCTGGAATAAATCGGTTTTTTATACAACCTGCCATAGGTTTCCAAAGTGATAATTTAGGTATTGCTTTTTCTCCCAGGCTATCTTCTGTCGGATTTTCCAATTTAACCATTTCAGGCTATACCCCCACAGAATTAATGAGTCTCAAACCTTGACCAACTAGGTGCTAGTCGTCATTTATTCCTTGAATCAGCTTTTACGCTTAGGCTTGGTTTAGAATACATGCAACTTCAATTTCAACCTTATTATAATTACAAACTCTCATCTAACTCTATTGACCACAAGAAATTCGGCTTCAATATAAGCCTATTCTTTAGCATTGACAATATATTAGAGGCATTCTAAGGTTTTTTATATCATATCCTACTGCATCTGGGCAGCAATATCGTCAGTAAGCTCCAGGTTATGGTAAACTTGTTGAACATCATCATCTTCTTCAAAATCTTCGATGATTTTCAACACCTTTGTAGCCTCTTCCAGTGGAAGTTCCTTGGTGCTATTTGGAATTCTTCTTAATTCAGCATTCTCTGGAATTATGTTTATTGAATCGAGTTTTTTCTGAATAGCTCCAAAATCTTCCAGTGCAGTAGTAACAGTAAGAAAATCACCTTCAACCTCGATATCCTCTGCACCCGCATCAATCATTTCAAGTTCAAAAGCTTCCATATCTTTCACTTCTGCCTTAGGTATAGTGAATATGCCTTTCCTATCGAAGATAAAACTTAACGACCCATTGGTTCCAAGACTACCTCCCTTTTTGTTAAAAATAGCACGTATATTGCTTACTGTTCTATTGTTATTGTCTGTTAAGCATTCTATAAACACGGCCACGCCCCCGGGTGCATATCCTTCAAATGTTACTTCTGCATAATCCTCTGCATCACTACCTGCACCTTTTTTTATGGCTCGCTCGATATTGTCCTTGGGCATATTAACTCCCTTGGCGTTTTGTATGGCCAGGCGTAACCTCGGGTTGGCTTCCTGGTCAGATCCTCCTTCTCTAACCGCAACATGAATTTCTTTAATCAAGCGAGTAAAAATTTTACCTCTTTTGGCATCGAGTGCGCCTTTTTTCCTCTTAATGGTTGACCATTTACTATGTCCTGACATAAAATATTTTTGTTTGACTGTTACTGAGCCGGTAAATTTACAAAATTGATCGAAATGCTAGTATAAAATCCTGTCAGAAATTCCAGGAAAAAATAATATTTTCTTTATTCCCGCTATTCCTAAACAAATATATAATTTCAAGAACCCTTGCCCACGAAGGAAATGATCCGGTAAATTCATCCTTGTCGTCTTTAACGAACGTGTCAACATAATTAGTATGATTGGATTCATGTACTCATTTATCATGTTTGTTTGTCCACAATCAAAGATTTTATGGAAAAACCAATATAACGAAAAAAATGCTACTTAATTGATTAATATTATGCTGATGGCCCTGGAAAGTTACAAATTATTTTTTTTCAGGTATTCGTAAGATTCAAGCATAGCTTTAAAAAATCCTTCTCCATATTTTCTTGTAATAGCTT
This sequence comes from uncultured Bacteroidales bacterium, assembly GCA_964582245.1. Classification (GTDB taxonomy): domain Bacteria; phylum Bacteroidota; class Bacteroidia; order Bacteroidales; family CAZOSQ01; genus CAZOSQ01. The sequence goes on from CAZOSQ010000184.1 coordinate 3,608, forward strand.
CCTCCAAAAATTTAAATAAAGGTAATCCTTTTCTACTACCATTTATTTTTGCTGGTTGACAAATGTTCCATTGATCGTAGTTCACGGCTTCAAAGTCCTTATACTTTTTTATTCTTATTGGGTATAAATGACATGAGATCGGTTTTCTAAAAGAAATTTTCTTTTCCTGCCAAGCCTTCTCTATACCGCAGTAAGCATCACCTTTTTCATTATAATTAACAAATGCACATGCTTTATTATCAATCAATGGAGTAACAGTATCCCCATCATCATCTATTAAACTCGTACCTTGTGTTTCAATGGTATTTCTCCCTTCCTGGGTCAGGTAAGATTTAACCTTAGAATATATTTCTTCCAATATAGATACTTCTTCTTCTTCCAATGGAGCCCCGGAATCACCCTCAACGCAACATTGACCTTTACATTTTGCAATGTTACAACAAAACTCTGCTTTTAATACATCCAGGCTAATTATTTTGTCATCAATCTGTATCATTTTCCAATTCCCAATTCTTTAAAAATAATAAAACGTTAAATGTAACCATTCATTTTATAAGACCCTACTATGCATGATTTATTTGTCCCGCAACTTACTTCTTTTTGCCAAGAGTCAAATAAATTTATCCCGGATGAAAATAAAATTTTTCAAAGGAAAGAAAGTTATTACTTTTACATTAACTTTAACTTTAAAAATGATCTATATTATGAAAATAAAAACTGGAATTTAAATAAATAAAAATGGCAAATAAAATGCTAAAAAATATATTTCTCCTATTTATCCCTTTATTTATTCTTGGATGCGGAAATATTGATAATGTAGAGGTTGGAGAAATAGAAAATATCCAGTTTAATGGAATAAAAGGATCAAAAATATTCTTGGAAATTGATGTCCCTGTTAAAAATCCTTCTATTTATAAACTTAAAATTAAAGAAATAAAATCAGATGTTATTATCAATAATTTAAAAATAGGTCATATTTCAGACATAGAAAAAGTAGTGATAAAACCTTATTCAGATGAGGTGAAACATGTTAAACTTGAAATACAGGTCACCAACTTATTGGGTGGGCTTTTTTCAGTTGCAAATACTTTTAGAAAAAATAAAATAAGTTATGAAATTTCAGGTTATATAAAAATCAAAACATTATTATTTACTAAAACAATTGATATCCAAAAAGAAGATATAGTTGAGACAAGAAAAAACAATAAATAATTACATGGTAATCATCCATAAAATAACTGAAGATTGCCTTTTGTTAAAAAATATATTTATAGATAAATTACATTAAAATAAAAAAATCCTTAATTTTGAGTGCCGGTTAAAAACATGATAATTATGTCACGAATCCTAATAATCTTAACCTTTTTCTTTTTATCTTCAAATCTTTTTGCACAACAAAAAGATGTAATCAGCCATCTTCAAAAAGAGAATGGTGCACCAGGTGAAGTGACCATTATCCAAGATAATGGGATTCAAACTTTATTGAATGAATACACCAAGTATAATTGGAAAAAACCGATTAAAGGATATAGAATACGAATTTTCTCGGAATCAGGAATAAATGCTAAAAAAAATGCATTTGCTGCCAGGACAAATTTTTTATCAAAATATCCTTATGATGATTATAAAATCATGAGCTACATTCGCTGGATGCCACCAAATTATAAAGTTTATGTTGGAGATTTCAGGACCAAAAGTGAGGCCTTAAAATTCCAAAAAATGATTGTAAAAGATTTTCCGTATGCTTTTTACGTGAATGATGAAATAAACGTGCCCGATTAACAGGGCATTTTTTTTTACACATGAATTAAGCTTTAACTTAGAATTTCAAATGAAATACTCATACACTGCTTAACATTTAAAAAGGACATGATTAAAGTATGAGAATTACTCATGAATTAAATACCACCAAGGTATTCATGAGTCACTTCGTTTGGTTCCAAGGTGCTAGATACAGAATTACATCTTTAAAACAGGTATGAACTTGGTAACAAAGGCATCAAAATATATTTAAACGAGTGAAATAAAACATAAAATATTTTTTTCATCTTATTATTTAAAAAATGAGTGAATTAATAAAGCACGAGTGTGGAATTGCCATGATCCGGTTGTTAAAGCCACTTGAATATTATCAACATGTATATGGGAGTTGGATGTATGGCTTGAAAAAGCTTTTCTTGTTAATGGAAAAGCAACATAACAGGGGGCAAGATGGTGCTGGTTTAGTTAATGTTAAATTAGATACTAAACCAGGTACCAAATACATATACAGGATGCGGTCTGTTGAAAGCACACCCATAAATAATATTTTTAAAAAAATTAACAATGATTTTGGAAAAATAGCTGTCAAAAAAGAATTACTTCATGATGCTATTTGGTGCAAGGAGAATTTACCTTTCGCGGGTGAATTGTATCTTGGGCATCTTCGTTACGGTACTTTTGGTAAAAATATCAAAGAAAATGTTCACCCTGTTATGCGCCAAAACAACTGGAAATCTAGAAACCTAGTGCTGGCCGGCAATTTTAATTTAACGAACGTGGAAGAAATTTTTAACGTTCTTGTTGATTTAGGACAACATCCAAAGGATTTTTCAGACACTGTCACCATGCTTGAAAAAGTGGGCCATTTTTTGGACTCTGAAAACCAACGCCTCTTTAATAAATATAAAAAAGAAAAATACACGAACAAGGATATATCCCATTTAATAGCCAAGAATTTGGATCTGCCTAAAATTTTGCGAGATTCTAGTAAAAGATGGGACGGTGGTTATGTAATAGCGGGTATTATCGGTCATGGAGATGCCTTTGTACTTAGAGATCCTTGGGGGATTAGACCCGCATATTATTACAAGGATGAGGAAATTGCTGTTGTCACTTCAGAGCGACCGGTTATCCAAACAGCCTTTGGCGTACCCTATGAAGAAATACACCAAGTCCCCCCGGGGCATGCCGTAATCATTCGCAAAGATGGTCGTTTTTCCATTGATCAAGTAAGTGAACCTCAAGAAAAAAGATCTTGTTCATTTGAAAGAATATATTTCTCGAGGGGTAGCGATAAAGAAATTTACAAAGAAAGAAAGAAACTTGGTCAACTAATTACTCCAATTATTTTAGAAAAGATTGCATATGACCTTGATAATACTGTCTTTTCATATGTCCCCAATACGGCGGAATCTGCCTTTTTCGGGATGGCGGAAGCAGTGGAAAGATATCTTGTGGAATACAAGAAAGACCAAATAATGAATGCTAAAGAAGAGCTTTCTGAAGAAAAATTGAGGAAAATTATTGAAGCAAAATTCCGGGTAGAAAAAGTCGCAATCAAAGATGTCAAACTTAGAACCTTTATAACACGAGATGATAACCGGGATGACTTGGTGGGACATGTTTATGATATTACCTATGGGACTATAAGAAAAGGGATTGATACCCTAGTTATTTTAGACGATTCTATTGTAAGGGGAACCACA
>CAZOSQ010000185.1:0-7005 GCA_964582245.1 uncultured Bacteroidales bacterium
ATAATCCGTCTGGATTACCTGCGCCCAATTACATCGATTATATAGAGGAGCCTTACATAACGGCCCAAATTATTTGTCTCTCAGAATTCGTGGGGCAGGTGATGACATTGTGCATAGAAAAAAGAGGGATTTTGAAAAACCAGGTTTACTTGACCAGTGATAGGGTGGAAGTGACTTTTGAAATGCCGCTGAGCGAAATTGTTTTTGACTTTTATGATAAATTGAAAAGTATTTCAAAAGGATATGCTTCATTTGACTATTTCAAATGTGGTTATAAAAAAGCAAAGCTCGTGAGGCTGGATATTCTATTGAACGGGGAAATGGTTGATGCATTATCCACGTTAATTCATCAAGATAATGCCTATTCCTTTGGAAGAAGAATTTGCGTAAAATTGAAGGAACTAATACCACGGCAGCAATTTGATATTGCTATACAAGCAGCCATAGGAACCAAGGTGATTGCCAGGGAAACGGTTAAAGCCCTCAGGAAAGATGTTACTGCCAAATGTTATGGGGGGGATATCACGAGAAAGAGGAAACTGCTGGAAAAACAGAAAAAAGGGAAGAAACGTATGAGGCAAGTAGGAAATGTAGAGATCCCACAGCAGGCATTCTTGGCGGTATTAAAATTGGATTAGTGGTTTTTTTGTTGTTTTTGCTAACAGGAATATGTTTTTAAAACAAGGTTCTTTCGAAATGTATCCCTATAAAACTACAAGGTGATAATGATTGAGTACTCGTATAATGATTAATCAAATGAATCGAGATCTAAGGTTAACATTGTTCATTAAATAGACATTGATAAAAAGGTTACCTTATTTTTTCGGGTAAACAGGGAGGTAAACAATCTTTTTGGTTTCAAAAAAGGATTCTTCAAAATAATCTTGTACATGATAAATTATAACTGTATTCTTGTATGATTGAATTTCTTCCTTTATGTCACCACCTTTTAAATAAATAATACCATTGGGGAGCGAGTTAAAATTCTTCTGTTTTATTTTGTCCCGGGTCATGTTGAGAAAAGCAGGAAATGCTGTAACAGCCCTGCTTACCACAAAATCATATTTATCTTTTATTTTTTCAATCCTTTGATGAATAGCTTCCACGTTAGGCAGTGAAAGTGATCCTGAAACAGATTGGACAACTCTTATTTTTTTTCCAATTGAATCCGCCAAGGTGAAATGACATTCAGGGAAGATAATGGCCAGGGGTATCCCGGGGAAACCTCCTCCTGTTCCTGCATCCAATATTTTTGTTCGGTTTTTAAATTGACAAATTTTGGCTATTGAAAGGGAATGCAATACATGTCTTTCATATAAATGATTAATATCTTTTCGTGAAATAACATTTATCTTCTGGTTCCATTCCTCGTATAATGGTTGGAGTTTTTCTAGTTGCTCTACCTGGAGATCTGTGAGGTTTGGAAAATATTTTTTAATTAATTCCATTAAATTTTATTACCCGTGTTTTTTAGAATATTGTAAAGCAATTCCCTGGAGCGGAATAGTTGTGCTTTAACAGTTCCAATGGGTAAATTAAGTTCTTGGGCAATTTCCTCGTAAGAAAATTCTTTAAAATATCTTAGCTCGATAAGTTTTTTATACCTGGGTTTTAGTTTACCAACCACTTCATGCATAAGTTTAACCTTCTGCTGGTTGATCATGGATTGTTCCGGATCCGGTAAGTTGGCATGAACATCAATTGGGGCAACATCATCTTCTTCTAGGGATTGATCTAAAGAAACATAATTCCCTCTTTTTTTCCTTATAAAATCTATGCAATTATTGGAGGCTATTTTGAACAGCCATGTACTGAAAGCATAATTTGGGGCATATTGGTGGATGTTTTTAAATGCTTTGCCAAAAGCCTCTATGGTTAAATCTTCTGCATCACTCTGGTTATTGACCATCTTGAGTAGCATGAAATAGATCGCATCACGATATTTGCCGAGCAATTCGGCATATGCCTGTTGATCACCATCAATCGCCTTGAGAACCAACTCATAGTCTTTAACTGCCTTCTCGGATAAATTAGGATTTAAGTCCATGTATTTTTGTTTCTTGTAAAGACATTAGAAATATATAAAAATATATTTATTAAAGGTAATATAATATCGTAAAGGAACGAAGGTAGCAATAAATTTTTTTCATTCAAACGAGTCATACTCATTTTATATATAAATAATTGTGTTAATAACCTGAAGCCAAAAATGCATAAAACTATGACCCATAGCGTATTTATTGCTATTAACCAAGCAAAAAGCAGGTAAAATAAAATGCGGGAAAAATTTTCAAGTCCCAGCAGCATTTTTGTCCCGGGTTTATATAGTCTCGATGTTGTAAGATGTCTTTTTTTCTTACGAGTCCATTGTAATAAGGAGTTTTCAGGTTCGGTATAGGTAAAACTATCCTGGTTGATTTCAATTCCTGTATTTTTACTGGTGGCATTTTCTTTCACGAAAAGATCATCATCACCTGAAGCGATATGGGCATGCGATGCAAATCCCTTGTTGCGGAAAAAAGTTTCTTTTTTATAAGCCATATTCCTCCCAACTCCCATGTAAGGAATGCCGGAAAGGGCATAACTAAAATATTGTAAAGCAATAAAAAATGTATCGAAGCGGGTTAAACTATTTAAAAAACCCTTTTTATGCTGGTAAGGCCCATAACCCAATATTATTTCTTTTTTCTTTATAAAGTTTCTTTGAATGGTTGAAATCCATTTATCACTATAGGGCTGGCAATCTGCATCTGTCATAAGCAAAATATCATGATTGGCAGCTTTTACACCAATGGTCAATGCCAATTTTTTCCCATGGGTGAATTTTTTATCCTTAGTAATATTGGTAGTATGCAAATGTGAATACTTGGCTTTAAATTCAGACAACACCAAGTCAGTGTTATCTTCAGAACAATCATTAACCACGATTACCTCGTATTTTGGATAATCTTGTTCCAACAGGAAAGGTAAATTTTTCCGAAGGTTGTTTTCTTCATTTTTTGCACAAAGGATCACTGAAACAGGATTTTCTTCGACCTCTTCATTTTTCCTGTTCCTGTAAATCGCGAACCTAAAATAAAGAAGATAATAATACATAAGTTGTATGAACCAGGCTCCAGTGAATGTGTAAAACAGTATTTTTTCGTGGAGCGAAATATTAAAATCCGGGAATTCGAACATTGATTTTGGTTTTTTAACAATTTTAGAAAAGATTTTTGTATAAAGCAAGGAAGAAACAGTTTATTTGTAGAAAAAAATAACATTTCATATTAGTCGTTCTATACTATTATGTTAAGAAATTAAGAATTTAAAAACAATCAAATTTTTTTCTTCTTTACCAAGAAGATCTATCATGATGATTTGGATAATCGGTTCAATAGCAGGTAATTTTTCTTATATTTGCCAGTCCAAATGGTAAAATCGTCAAGGATAGAAAAATAAAAATAATAATATTAGCTTTTGGCTGTACAAGAATATTTTCAATGAATTTTAAAATTACCGGGAAAGATCCATTTTCAAAAGCAAGGGCTGGTAGCTTTACAACAGCTCACGGGGAAATAAAAACACCAATTTTCATGCCTGTTGGTACCATGGGAACTGTTAAAGGAATTCACCAAGCAGAACTGGTAGATGACGTGAAGGCCCAAATCATTTTAGGCAATACTTATCATTTGTATCTTCGACCCGGGTTGGAGGTAATTTCCCAGGCAGGGGGAATTCACGGCTTCATGAATTGGAAGAAACCTATTTTAACAGATAGTGGGGGATACCAAGTTTTTTCTTTAGCTGATAATCGTAAACTCCACGAGGAAGGTGCTGTTTTTTCTTCACATTTAGATGGATCCAAGCACATGTTTTCACCTGAAAACGTGGTAGAAACTCAACGCATAATAGGGGCAGACATTATTATGGCCCTGGATGAATGCACACCTTATCCTTGTGAGTATGAATATGCCAAAACATCCATGGAATTGACCCATCGTTGGCTAAAAAGGGGAATAGATCATTTTAAAATAACTGAACCGAAATATGGGTATGAGCAAACCTTTTTACCTATCGTACAAGGAAGTACCAGGAAAGACCTGCGATTACAATCGGCCGAAGTAATTGCTTCATTCGATTGCAAGGGAAATGCTATAGGAGGATTATCCGTAGGTGAACCCGCGGAGGAGATGTATGCCATGGTCGAGGTGGTAAATTCTATATTGCCATGGGATAAACCCAGGTACTTAATGGGAGTGGGGACACCCGAGAATATTCTAGAAGCTATTGCGCTCGGAATAGATATGTTTGATTGCGTGATGCCCACTAGAAACGGTCGCAATGGTCAACTATTCACGAAAAATGGTATCATCAATATTAAAAATCTTAAGTGGAAAAAAGATTTTTCGTTATTGGAAGAGGATGGAGCTTCTTTTGTTGATAGTTTTTATTCAAAAGCTTATCTTCGACATTTAATTTATTCAAAGGAAATTTTAGGAGCACAGATAGCAAGTTTGCATAATTTATCTTTTTATTTGTGGTTAATAACTGAAGCAAGAAATAAAATCCTTTCAGGGGAGTTCTATGATTGGAAAAATAAAATGGTTAAAATATTATCGCAAAGATTATGAGGTTGCTAGGATATAAGAAAATTGACGGATATATCATTAGGAAATTCCTTGGTACATTTTTTTATGCCATAACCTTAATAATATCCCTTAGTATTATTTTTGACTTATCAGAAAAATTGGATGATTTTTTAAATAATAATGTAATGATCAAAGAAATTGTCTTTGATTATTATTTGAACTTTGCCCCGTATTTCGCGGTATTATTTAGCTCCATGTTTACTTTTATTTCTGTAATATATTTCACCTCGAGGATGGCATATAATTCTGAAGTCATTGCCATTTTGAGTAACGGGATAAGTTTAAACAGGTTACTCTTTCCTTACTTAACTGGTGCCATGATTATAGCCGTGTTTGCTTTTAGCCTTCATAATTTTGTATTGCCCTATACCAATAAAAGAAAGTTGGTATTCGAGGAAAAATATAACATTAATACGGGTAAAACAGATAATGACGATCGTCATATTCATCGCCAGGTAGAACCCGGGGTTTTTATTTATCTTGAACATTTCTATCCCGGTACCAATAGCGGGAAGAATTTTTCGATAGAAAGATTTGAAAATGGTAAACTTACAAGTAAGTTATTGGCTAAAAGGATTTCATGGGATTCCACGAGCAGTAAGTGGACAATTTATGATTACTACATCAGGAATATAGATGATTTGAAAGAAGAGATTATAGAAGGTAAAAGAATTGATTCTACAATGGCATTTTCTCCTGGAGATTTCCATAGAAAAATTAAAGTAATAGAAAGCATGACCCTGGGAGAATTGACTGATTTTATCGAGGAACAAAAAATGCAGGGTAACACGAACGTTGTTACTTTCTTGATTGAAAAACATAGAAGATATGCCAGTCCTTATGCTACATTTATATTAACGATTATCGGGATGACAGTATCCATGAGAAAGTTGCGGGGTGGAATTGGGGCACAAATTGGGATTGGACTTGCTCTTGTATTTATTTATATTATATCTTTTAGATTCTCTTCTCAATTTGCCATTGGCGAAGGATTAGATCCTATGCTGGCCACATGGTTACCCAATATAATTTTCTCAGCCGTTGCATTAGTTATGCTTAAATTAGCCCCAAAATAATTTTTAATGTTGTATAACATTTTTCATTATTTGCCCCGTAATGCATAAAAAAAGTCCCCAAGGTATTTTTCTCTTAACCCTAATCGTGTTAATGTAAACTGCTTTTAAAAAAAATTAAGTAGCTTTGCGGATTGAAAATAATTTAAATTAATCGACATGTCTTCTAAAAAGAAATTGTTAGAACTACAAAAAAGAAGGGAACTAGTGCAATTAGGCGGTGGTGAAGCTGCCATTGAGAAACAGACAAAAATGGGTAAACTAACTGCCCGTAAAAGGATACTTTACCTGCTTGATGATAATTCTTTTAATGAATATGACCTTTTTGTTGAACATGAGGCAAGAGATTTTGACATGGAAAAGAAGGTTCTTCATGGTGATGGTGTGATTATTGGCACTGGAACTATCCTTGGTGAACCTGTTTGTGTATTTGCACAGGATTTTACGGTTGCGGGGGGATCTTTGGGACTAATGCATGCCAGGAAGATCACCAAAATTATGGATCATGCTTTAAAGATGAGAATGCCCCTGATTGGGATCAATGATTCCGGCGGGGCAAGAATCCAGGAGGGTGTTAATTCTTTAGCAGGCTATGGAGAAATATTTTTTAGAAATACTTTAAATTCCGGGGTCATTCCCCAGATATCTGTTATACTAGGGCCATGTGCCGGAGGGGCTGTTTATTCTCCGGCCTTGACTGATTTTGTTTTCGTGGTAGAAAATATATCAAAAATGTTTATCACGGGACCGGAAGTTATTAAAACTGTTCTTGGGGAAGAAATATCAATGGAAGACCTGGGCGGTGCGAAAGTGCATAGTGAAATCACAGGTAACGCCCATTTTTATGCTCAAAATGAACAGGAATGTTTTGATCAAATAAAAAAATTAATAAAATTCTTACCCAGGAGTAATTCTCATAAAGGGTTAAAATTTAAACCCAAATCACCCAAAACAACTTATAAAATTGATGAGATTGTACCCGATGATCCCAAGAAGCCTTATGATGTACGTAATGTTGTGAAAGCTATCGTGGATGATTCCGAATTCCTTGAAATACAGGAGTTATGGGCTGCAAATATTGTTATTGGTTTTGGAAGGATCAATGGCGGAACAGTAGGATTTGTATGCAACCAACCTATGGTACTTGCAGGAGTGCTTGATGTTGATTCTTCTGATAAAGCATCCCGGTTTATCAGGTTCTGTGATGCATTCAATATTCCTATCGTAACCATGGTTGACCTTCCCGGGTATTTACCGGGTGTTGACCAGGAGCATGCCGGTGTTATCAGGCATGGTGCAAA
>CAZOSQ010000186.1:0-6988 GCA_964582245.1 uncultured Bacteroidales bacterium
CAGCAGTATTTCTTCCAGCAATTTTCGCAGGGCGGGTATATCCCATTGTTTGTTGCCCAATTCATAAATGAGCTTGCCAATGGTTTCCCCCGGTTCAACTTTAAAATGATCATAAAAGGCCGCGTTGGCAGAATTGACCCTCAGGTCGGGATGAAGGATCAATATTGGCTCATGGAAAGTTTCGATGATTTTTTCGGCATAATCTTTTGCTTTTTCAAGATTTTCTTCCGCCTCTTTGCGCTCTGTCACGTCACTTGCCGCGCCAAACCATTCAATGATTTCCCCCTTCTCATTTGACAGGGGGACTGCCCTGGAATATGTCCATCTTAACAAGCCTGTTTTTTCCTGAATACGATATTCTGCTTCGAACATCGATTTCGTGCGCAAGGCTTCTTCTATTGCTTTTTTAACCTTTTGATGGTCATCGGGATGTATGTAATCTGATTGTGGGTTTAAATCACTAAAGAAAATGGATTGAATGAACCTGAAAGCAGAGAATAAAGAAATGGCTCATAAAACTTCATGATTTAAAATTTCATTTATTGCTCGTTTTGGTTCAAAATTGGGGTTACTTTAATCGAGCGTATCTCAAACTTTTAACGATATAACACCCTATACTACCATTCAGTTCCTCATTGGAAGATCAAATATCGTCCATAAACTTGAAATTCACATGATAAAATTAACAAATATCTGGAAATAACAGCTTATATCCTGAAATCAATTCTAAAGCAGGTATCCTACGCAAATCGAATATAGCCTCAAGAATTTATACCGTGGATAGCCAAACCTCTGGCCCGATCTCTTTTTAATGAACTTTTACGATTGGCATTGTTAAAAAACGAAAACTTTTAAAGCGTAATATTGTTTTTAAACCGGGAAAGCGAATTATATCCTTTTATTAAAAGATATGAACAGAGGACAATCAAACAAAAAAGAAACAACATACTTTCTTATAATCCTTTACCTGGTGATATATGGAGTGATCATTTTAAAACCCGTCCTGATCCCCATTCTATTTGCCGCCCTTTTTGGTACTTTGTTAGTCCCGGTTGCCAATCTCCTTGAAAGGCTCAAAATCAAGAGAAGCCTTTCTGTCATTATGTCACTTTTACTTTTAATAATTGTTTTCGGTGGGCTGGTTTACCTTATACAATGGCAATTATCAGACTTTATTATTGATTTGCCCGAACTGGGAGGGATGCTTACAGATAAACTTTCTAAGCTTCAGGAATTTATTAATAAAAGTAATTTTTTTGAAATTAACCTGGAAACCGAGCGGCTAAAAGAGGCTATATTTAGTTTCGCTCAAAAAAACACGGGGTCATTTGCACAAATTTTATTTTCAATGTTGGGCGGGATCACAATTTTTCTTTTAATACCTGTTTACATCTTTCTTTTTTTGCTTTACAGGGATTTTTTGCAGGAATTCGTCATAAGATTGTTCCACGAAAAAACCAAAGAAAATGTAGGGGTGATGATCAAAAAAATCCAGAAAGTCTCTCAGAGCTGGTTGATCGGGATGTTTGGCGTTTCCATCATTTTGTCTGTTTTGAATTCAATATCGCTCCTTGCTTTCGGGATAGAACACGCTATATTTTTTGGTGTACTTGCAGGGCTTTTAAACGTGGTGCCTTACCTTGGCCCCATGTTTGGCTCATTATTGCCCATATTGTTTGCCTGGATAACAAAAGATTCTATTTGGTACCCGGCCGGGATACTGATTTATTTTTACATGGTACAGCTCCTGGAAAGTTATTTTCTCACACCTACCATTGTTGGGGGAAACGTGAATATCAACCCACTCATAGTGATTGTTGCACTGGTAGTAGGTTATTTTACCTGGGGGGTAATAGGGATGATACTGATAATTCCCACGGTTGCCATATTGAAACTGCTATTTGATGAAATAGAGTCATTAAAACCCATAGGCTTTTTATTTGGAGGGATCCCCGGTGGGCGTGAAAAACCGAAAGTAATTGAAAAATTAGCTGCCTTGAAGGGAAGGATTATGTCGAAAAAATAAATTTGTCATTTATTGCAGGTGAGGGTTTCGCTTTAGGTGAAGCCCCCGCTAAAAGTTCTGGGAAAGCCGAGAATTGAAGCCCTCACTAATACCTTAGATTAACACAAAAAATCAAAATCAGAAATATATTCTTTTGCCCTGTCCTTATTTATCAATGTGCCATTTCTAATGTTTAAGTAATCCCTGGCAGATGAATACGCCCAATCAGAGGGCTTCTTCACTAAACCAGCGTACACGGGATTGAAATGGATATACTTGAAACAGACGTAAGCATATTGCATACCAGGGGGTTCTGTATAAACAGTGGATATTCCTGAAAGCATGAAAAAAGAAGGTTTTATTCCTGTTGGATAGTTAAGTATTTTAGCTTTTGTTTTTTTTCGAAACAAGGATCCCTCTCGTTTTTCCTGTTTGTTGACAGCCCTGGTATAAGAACGTAGCATTATCCCGATACTTTCATTTAAGGAACGAGTTTTTGGATTAGTTTCTTGGGATGAAGCCTTCACTAGATGTCCATGAGAAGTAGTCAGGTCATCACCGAAAGTGATACCCTGACCTCCGTTATTGGTAGGTAATTCAAGCTCCTTAACATAAACCATTAAATGAAAATGATTTGGCATTAAGCACCATGCAACTATATCAGCATAAGGTTCTATGTACTGTCTTATTTTTTCTAAAAAGAAAATATAGTTTTTATCAGTAAAGAAAATGGGTTGATGATTATTTCCATGATTATAAACATGATATAAATAACCAGTATCTAAATCCATTAGGCAAAAGTTGAAATGTTTTCTTTGATTTAGTACAATTTTAATTAAAAAAATTATATAACCTGTACGGGTAAGTTAGTTTTTGTCAAAAAAATTTAGGCCTCCTCAATTGCAAGTGAGGGTTTCACTTTAAGATAAAGCCCTCACCAAGTCCACTCAAAGATTAGTCAGGGCAATACTTCGAGTGATACCCTGGCGCCTCTATTCACTAAATACCCAATCAAAGCTATTATTTGGTTAATGCCCCCGTTTTTTTTAGGGTTAAGAAATGGCTTCTTAAAGCTGTCGATAAACTTGGCTGGACATAATAGGGGAGATTATATTTCCCGGTGATTTTCTTTACAATAGGAGAAATCTTTTTGTAATGAACATGACATACATTGGGAAACAAATGATGTTCAACCTGGTAATTAAGCCCCCCGATAAGCCATGAAAACACCCTGGACCTTGGATGAAAATCCGTGGTGGTAACAAGCTGGTGAACTGCCCAGGCGGTATCGATATTTCCTTCTTTATCGGGTTTCGGATATCCCGAGGTAGGCATTATGTGTGCCAACTGGAAAATATTGGTCAATGTAAGACCTGTTACTAGATGCATTAACAGGAAAAACAAGATTGTGTTCCACCAGGGCACTGGAGAAAGCAACATGGGGATTCCCAACGCGAAAACCCAGTAAAAAGCTTTCCAGGCAACGAGTTCTGTCATGAGCCGGGAATATGATTTATGCTCCTTTTTTAAAAGCCCTTCTCTATTATATCGGGCTAATTGCGTAAAATCCTTAACGGTTATCCAGAAAATAGTCGTAATACTATAAAAAAACCATGCATAATACTGCTGAAAGCGGTATATCTTTTTCGCGGGCTGTTTGGGAGACAAGCGCAGCAAGCCGCCCGTGCTGATATCCTCGTCATAACCGTCTACATTGGTAAAGGAATGGTGAAAATAATTGTGTTGGATTCTCCAGTTGACGATATGCCCCCCGATTAAATTTAGTGCATGACCCAGGATCAGGTTAACCCGTGGATTGGCGGAATATGCCCCGTGATTGGCATCGTGCATTACTGACATGCCCAGCCCGGTCATCCCCAGGCCCATTAATATCCACAAAAACATGATGATCGTTTTGTTAGTGACAAACCCGGAAATGATAAAAAAGTAGGGAACCAGGTAAAGCAGGAACATGAAGATGCTTTTAAGAACCATACTCATGTTAGCGTGTTTGGAAAGATGGTTTTTTTTAAAATATTCATTTACTTCCTTTTTCAACTCAATGAGAAATTGGTTGTCCCGGTTGTCGTATCTAATTTGGGCTCGCATCTATTTTTTTATTTTTTCAAACAAAAAAATAGGTTTCTGGGTTCAAAGTTTAATTTATTTTCAAATCTTTATTATTTTATGATGAAAAACCTTGTTTTTTTATCTTTTTGCGGTTTCGTCTAAAAACACTCTTTTTGTACTTGATAAAAAGTGAATTTATGGCATCAATATACGGAAAAACATGGTGGGGTCAGCAATGGCTCAATTCCCTTCAAAACATAGACTATAGCAATCGGTTGCCAATGGCGTTTCTTACGCACGCAAGGGTACTAACTGCAAATGGTGCGATCCTGCCACAGGTTGTAAAGTTGCCAAACAAGGAATACTTTATCCGCTGGCTCCCGGCCATGATGAACAAAAAAGAAAAAAAATCTGCGGCCTTCCTTGACAAGATGCTGCCACCGGGAGTCCTTATCGGCATAGACAGGAAAAAAAACCGATAAATAAAGACCGGCTATAAACTTGTTGTCGCTCCTCATTACCGAGATAGTCCATCTTTCATGTTTTGAACTGAACGAAGACCTCTTTCTCGAAAACAAAGACCTCTTTCTCAACTTTTTTTTACCATAAAAAATTTCCTAACCATAAAGGATATCCCGGAGGGGCTCTTTTTTTTTATAAAAACCTGGTATGCACCAAGCTTTTTCCCTGCAAACAATCACCTGGGAATTGTTGATTTAATTTACCATTTTTTTAAACACCCCACGTTATACGGGTTTTTTCATTACTTATATCTACCCGTGTATTCGCTATAATCTTCGGTGTAGTTTTCAACAGCATTTAGTAATGCTTGCCTGGTAGCCCCTTCTTCCTGGTTCCATTTTTTTCCCACGGCATAAAGACGAAAGAAATACCTATGCTGCTCACCACTGGGAGGACAAGGTCCGCCATAACCATATTTACCAAAGTCATTTTTACCATGAATTCCCCCGAAATCAAGGTTTTTCTGCACGGGAATTATCCCAGGGATCTCGGTTACTGTAACGGGTATATTATACATAATCCAATGAGTAAATATTCCCCCGGGAGCATCGGGATCATCCATCAAAAGTGCCAATGTAACGGCTTCCGCGGGTACGTTATCCCATGCCAAGTATGGGGAAATATTGTCCCCGTTACAGGTATATTTTTCCGGTATTACCGCATCTTTTTCAAATGATTTAATAGTTAGATTTAGTGACATATTATTTCCTTTTTTTTAAATGAACATTGAAAGTTAATAATCAAGCATTGTGCCAAGGGTCAATATAAAATAAGAATAGAGCCTATAAACAATGCGTAACCTGTGAAAAACTTGTAACCCTTTCCCGGTTAACTCTCTCCCGGTGATAAAAGAACGTGATTATTTATCAACGAAATGAACAATTCAAAATATGCAGGCTTAGAAATAAATTCATTGAAACCCATGAACAAGCAACGCCTTTCCATGTTTTCATGAACATAAGCCGCTTGGGCTATAACAGGAATGTTCGGCTTAATCCTTTTGACCTCGGCAAACAAGTCAAAACAATTCATTCCCGGGATTTTGGGTTCCATAATGACCAGGTCAAGATGGCTCTTCCTGAATTCATGTAAAGCAAGGTTCCCATCCTTCACATGGATAACCTTGATGTTGTATTCTTCCAATAATTCTGAAACAAGGTAAAAACTGGGATGATCCGGATCAATAAACAGAATCCTTTTAATTGCCGCATAAGAAGTGGAAGGTTTTCCCGGCAACTGTTTACTGATCAATGTGATAGCTTTACATACTCATTATCCGTCTTTGCCGTGGCAGACACAAGGATTACCATGTATAAAAAAAGATAATGATTTCATTGCTATTTGCTGCTCATGTATTTCACGAGGTTTTTTCCTTGATGTAATCATTGAACCTGCTGAAATCAAAATAAGGGGGATGTTCCCGGAACAGGTGGACGATCAGGTCATCCCCGTGAGCAAACATTCTCCCGCTTTTTGTCCGGTGTAAAGGGAGGCTGTCCTGGACTTTCTCGAAAGTAGCGTCGCCAATGCCCAGCATCTCTTTGATTTGCCGGGTGTTCAAACGCCTGATTTTCGGGTTGCAATCAACATCATTCTCGCTTCCCTTGATGGCCGGAAGCTGAGAAATTAATTTCTGGTAGTATTTTTCAAGTAGGTCAACCAGGTCTTCTTTCTTTAAATACATATTTCAATTTCTATTTGCTTATAAATTTGATGATGTTACAAAGCAAGGGAGAAATGAAATATGAAAACAGTTGCAGGGGTTGCAGAACACTTGTTAATTGCTTGGATGTTAGGTTAAAGAAAAATTAAAATTATTGAGTTTTATCCATTGCCATTGTGGCTTAACTTTTTTGACAATCAACTTTTGTTTAATAAAATAATAAACAATTGTTTAATAAAGGCAGGATAAATCTGGTGCATCATAAGGTAGCTATTAAAGGATCTTTTTAAAAACATCGAGGAAGTTACCTCGCACGAGGAATTCCTGCAAATGTCAAAACTAAATAACATGAAAACCTCTTCGAGGTCATCCAACATGCCATTTCCGAACTCTTGCAGAAACCGGGATTTAATTACCTGTCCTAGCCGAACTGGGAAGGATTTTAAAGGAGAAGGGGGTGATTGAGTTGGTTGGGAAGGGGGTGAGAATTTAGAGAATAAAGATATTTTTTGTTACAACGACCAGAGGTTGAGGAACTAGGGTTAATTTTAGGCTGTTTGTTGCTGTGTTTTAGTTTCTGACCATAATAATGGTATCAATATTCGCCGGATTTTTACCTGCATCTTTAAAGTAAACAAATCCATTCTTTTCGTAAACAAATCTTGCACTTTTTCCTTCATTCTCTTTTTCTGAGAATGTTTGAACAAAAATACTCCCATTGCATTCCA
>CAZOSQ010000187.1:0-6884 GCA_964582245.1 uncultured Bacteroidales bacterium
TATGGCCACTATCATGAAAGATCATTTTGAAAGTTACGGGTTAAAAGAAGGAAAAGATATTTTGCTGGGAAATAGTCCCAATAGGGTTATGCCGGGAAGACTCGTGGAGAGGGTGATTAATTCCGACAAACTGGTAGCTGGATTAAGGCCGGAAACTCCTTTCATGATCAAGGAATTATATGCTCATTTTGTAACCAAGGGCAGGTTGTTTCCCACCAATAGTTTAACTGCCGAAATTGAAAAAACCTTTGAGAATGCTTATCGCGATGTGAGGATTGCTTTTTCGACTGAAGTGGTTAGGTATTGTGATGCTAATAACATTGATTATTACCAGGTAAGGGATGATGTAAATCAAAAACTTCAACAGGGCGATAAAGCTTCCAAAGATCCCAATGCCGTGCCAACTGGGGGAATGTTAATTCCTACCATTGGAGTCGGGGGTCACTGCTTACCAAAAGATGGTATTTTATTGTGGTGGAGAAAACTTGAGTCTGGCGAAGATTCTTCTAATAGTTTGATCTTAAAATCGCGGCAAATAAATGATGGTTCTCCGGAGTATACGATTAAACTGGCTGAGCGTTCTTTTTCTAGCTTGGATGGTAAAAAGATAGCCTTGCTTGGAGCTGCTTATCGTTTTAATTCCGAAGATACGAGAAATTCACCCACCCTCGTGCTGGCCAAACAATTGCAAGAAAAGAATTGCCAGGTGGTTATACACGATCCTTTCGTGAAAAGCGATGATCAAAATTTATTAAAATATAATTTAGATCCTTATTTTACGCGGGACATGAATAAGGCCTTGGATGGTGCCGACTACGTGTTTATTTGCACGGCTCATCATTTATACTTGGAAAAACAGGATACCATTGTTAAAAAAAGTAAGAGCTTAAAGGGAATAATGGATGGGTGCAATATTTATAGTAGGAATGATGTCGAAAGTGAGGGCATAAGTTACACGGGCATAGGAAAAGGTATAGAAGCTCCTTCCGTAGAATTTAAAAATTACGTGTACGAAACTTTCCTAGCTTTTGATAGGGGAGTGGCCAATGAATTGTATGAATTATGCCGCTATTATAATAATCACTATGCAGGCAATAAGTTTAATTTGGTAGATTTCAAGGAGGTTCAAAAATTGGCGGCAAGTTGTTCCACGGGATGTATTATACCTGATCCGGGCAAAGTTAAAGATATAGGTTTATTCAAAAATTGGATACCTGAATTGGTTATAAATGCTATGGATGCCAGGAAAGAAAATATTTTAGCGGGATAATTTGGCCATAAGGTAGTTGTTTTAAAAACAATCTGTAATTATTAAATATTCATTTACCGGTTCACGAACTTTCAATGGTTGGTTCATATGAAACATTTGAAAATGAGTTATGCGGTGGTAAATAGGATCATGGTCTTTCACTGGGTGTTATTTTCGGGGAAAATGAATATGGCATTGAAACAAATTAATGATAAAAATAAAAACAAGATAGGAAAATGAAAACGGTCGGAATTGTCGGTGGGGGAATGCTTGGTATTACGCTTGCCCTAAGGCTTCGAGAGAAAGGTTACGAGGTGACTCTTTACGAGGCAGCAAAGGAAGTGGGGGGATTGGCCAGTGCATGGAACATGAACGGTGTTACATGGGATAGATTTTATCACGTGATCTTGATGTCCGATCTTTTAACCCGGAAGATCATAAAAGAAGCTGGATTGGAAGATGAACTGCAATGGGTGGAGACCAAAACAGGGTTCTATAATGACGGGAAATTATACTCGATGTCCAATTCTCTCGAATTTTTAAAGTTTCCACCATTGAACCTGGTGGATAAATTTCGTTTGGGACTGACTATTTTACAAGCTTCTCGAGTGAAAGACTGGAGAAAACTGGAAAATATTCCTGTTTCCGAATGGTTGAAGAAATGGTCAGGTTCAAGCACTTTCCAGAAAATTTGGAAACCTCTTTTGAAAGCCAAGTTGGGAAACCAGTACACGGAAACATCCGCGGCTTTTATTTGGGCTACCATTCAAAGGATGTATGCGGCCCGTAATAGCGGGTTGAAAAAAGAAATGTTTGGTTATGTCAATGGGGGATATGCCAGGATTCTTGATAAGTTATATAACCTATTGCAAGAAAGGGGAATTACAATTAAAACAGCACATTTAGTTGAAAATGTGGAAAACGTGCATGATCATCCTGTAATTTCATTCTCCGGGGGAAAAAAAGCCACTCATGATAAAGTGGTTTTAACCATCCCATCCTCTTTCGTGTCTAAAATATGTCCCGGATTAGATGAAAGAGAGAAAAAATTACATAACGAGATTCAATATTTAGGAGTTGTATGTGCCTCCCTATTATTAAAAAAGCCCATCAGCCCTTACTATGTGACAAATATAACTGAAAACTGGGTACCTTTCACGGGAGTTATTGAAATGTCATCGTTGGTGGATAGAAAAAATTTCAATGGAAACTCCTTAATATATTTACCCAAATATGTTAATTCCGCTGATCCCTTATTAAAAGTTCCCGATAAGGAAGTAAAGGAAATTTTTTGGTTCGCACTGAAAAAGATGTACCCGTTCTTGGAAGATAAGGATTTAGAATTTTTTGGTGTATCCAGGGCTAAAAATGTTTTTGCACTTTCTACTTTAAACTATTCTCAAAAGTTACCTCCAATTAAATCTAGCATACCCGGCTTGTACATTTTAAACTCGGCGCACATCACCAATGGGACATTAAATGTTAATGAAACAGTTCAATTGGCAGAGTCAAACTTGGAAAAACTGGAAAAAGAACATGAAAAAGCAAAAACCACTGTTGAGCATATCGCTTGACTTAGATAATCAATGGTCGTACATGAAAATTCATGGTGACAAAAATTGGGAAAATTTTCCTTCCTACCTGGATATTTTTGTTCCCCACGTGTTGAAAGTTTTAGACGAGATGGATTTAAAAATCACTTTCTTCATCGTAGGACAGGATGCTGCTCTAAAACAGAATCATGAAGCTATAAAAGAGATCGTGAAAAGTGGACACGAGGTGGGAAACCATTCTTTTAACCATGAATCTTGGCTTCATTTATATCCCAGGGAAAAAGTTGAACAGGAAATTATAAAAACCGAGGAATATATAGAAAAAGTTACCGGTCAGTTGCCAATAGGATTCAGGGGGCCAGGTTTTAGTTGGAATAACGATCTTTTGGAAATTCTTTCCGAAAGAGGATACTTGTTCGATGCCTCGACCTTGCCAACTTTCATTGGACCACTGGCTCGAGCTTATTATTTCTGGACTTCAAACCTTACCAATGAGGAAAAAAAGGAGAGAAAAGGATTGTTTGGTTCTTTCAAAGACGGGTTTCGTCCCGTGAAACCTTATTTATGGGAACTAAAAACCGGTAAAAGGTTACTGGAAATTCCTGTTAGTACGATACCTTTTTTTAAAGTCCCCTACCATCTTAGTTACCTGTTGTATTTGTATGGATATTCTCCCGGTATGGCTCGTTTTTACTTGGAAACTGCTATTAGAATGACCAAATCCACTGGTGTAAGTCCTAGTTTTCTCCTGCATCCCTTGGATCTAATAGGAGGAGACCAAGTGAAAGAATTGGCCTTTTTCCCGGGAATGAACATTCCTAGTCAAAAAAAAGTGGATGTTTTTAAAGAAATGATTAACAGGATAAAAAAAGATTATAATGTGGTAAACATGAGCACACATGCCAATGAAATAATGACTGGAATCCAGGAAAAACAAATGATTTCAAAATTAATTCCAAATAAATAAATCAAACTATATATGATATCCTGTGCGAATAAATGTGGATCACAAGTAATTCCAAAATACAAGATAGATAATTATCAAATATATGATTGTGCCAAATGTAATCATAGGTTTATACAGTTAGGTGATGGTGAGCAGCACGTGCAAAAAACCTATGATGACACCTACTTTTTCAATGGTGGAGCGGGTTATGATAATTATTTAAAAAATAGGAATATTCTAGAAAACCAAGGCAAAAGATATGCCCGACTATTGGAGAATTACATGAATCCCGGTAATATGCTCGATGTTGGAGCTGCAGCCGGGTTCTTGCTAAATGGATTCTTGTCGAAGGGATGGACCGGGAAGGGAATTGAACCAAACAAGAGAATGGTTGAATATGGGAAGGAACAGCTAGGATTGGAAATGGAAGAAGTTTCTTACGAGAATTTTTCCACGAATGATAAATATGACCTGGTTGTCATGATCCAGGTGATTGCCCATTTTTATGACCTGGATAAGGTGCTTGAAAAAACAAGGACATTGTTAAAAAAGGACGGTTTTTTATTGATAGAAACATGGGACAGGGATAGTATGACTGCCCGACTACTGGGAAAGAATTGGCACGAATATAGCCCGCCTAGCGTTGCACATTGGTTTTCCAGGACCACGTTAAATGACATGTGTTCCAATTATGGATTAAAAAAAGTTGATTCAGGACGCCCTGTAAAGAAAATTCATGGTTCACATGTAAAATCATTGTTGCATTATAAATTTTCGGAAAATTCAAAATTTTGGACAAGAAGTATTAACCTTATCCCTGGTAAAATGGTTATACCCTATTTACCAGAGGATCTTTTTTGGGGTCTATATCAAAAACAATAAAAAATGATACAGGATTATAAAAACAATGCTGTGAAAGAAATAGAAATAGATATTTCCGAGGTTAGAAATAAGAAGATGGTTTCTATTGTCGCCCCGGCTTATAATGAAGAGTCTATTATTGAAGAAAGTCTTGGTGTCTTGTACAGGTATATGCGTACCATGGAAGATGAATATGACTGGGAAATCATTGTTGTAAATGATGGCAGCAAGGATCGTACCGGTGAGTTGGCCGATAATTTTGCAGAAAAACACCATCAAGTAATCGTAATTCATCATGCTGTAAACCAAAATCTTGGAATGGCCTTGAAAACAGGGTTTCAAAAAACAAAGGGGGATTACGTGATTACCTAGGATTTAGACATGAGTTATTCTGTCGATCATATCAGGTCCCTGTTAGAAGCTATTCAACGAAAAGCTGCTGATGTGGTGATAGCATCTCCCTACATGAAAGGTGGGAAAGTTACCAATGTACCTTTTACACGTGCCTTGATGAGTAGGATTGTAAATTTTTACATGTCCATTACATCTCAAGATAAGTTCTTTACTTTTACAAGCATGGTAAGAGCCTATAAAGGAACTTTTTTAAGATCTTTGAACATCAAAAGTTTGGATTATAGTGTGAACCCTGAAATATTGTACAAGAGTATGATATTAAGGGCAAGGATAGAAGAAATTCCAGCCCACCTGGATTGGACATACCAAAACAAAGCTGGAAAAAAAAGGACTTCGGGAATAAAAATTATCAAGGGTACTTTTTCAGCCCTCATGTCTGGTTTTATTTTCCGGCCTTACATTTTTTTTATTGGTACTGGTTTTATTTTCTTGTTATTGGCATTGTATATTATTTCATGGATTTTGATCAATACTTTTCAAATTTATCCTACTGTTTCTGTAGATACCAGCTATTTTGATGATCAATTTGCCGCGGCAATTGCTGAATTATTTACGCGGCGACCACATTCTTTTCTTATAGGTGGTTTCGTGTTAATAGTAGCCTTACAATTCCTGGGAATAGGGTTTCTTTCCCTTCAAAATAAACGTTATTTTGAAGAACTGTTCCATATGAATACAACCATGTATAGACATGGCCAGCAAATGGAAAATGTTATTAGAAAAAGTAGGTTAGAACACGATCATAAAGAACATGCAGACCTTAAAAAAGTAAATCATGTTTAGTAATTTTAAAAAATAAGTTTTATGCCTTTCGTCTACAATAAAGAAGCAGAAGGTGGTAGTGCAATTTATAAAATTGGGAAGAAGGATGGAAGTAGAAAGTTATTCACCCGGTTAACACCCGGATACTCATTGTATTTTTCTGTTTTTATAAATTTACTTGTTACAGTCCCCCTTGCCGAAGTATTAACCATTTGGCTTGATGAAGCTTATTCCATGGAAACCATAGCACAGGGACCCTTACATGCCTTTGAGCATGCAGTGGGTTTTGATTCACAACCACCCTTGTATTTTGTCCTTTTGAGCTTGTGGAGTAAATTATCATCCTCGGTTTTTTTTCTTCGTTTTTTTTCTATAATCTGCATATCATTCACCCTGGTTGTTTCTTACATGCTGGCACGAAGGTATGTTTCCAGTGCACTTCAAGGTGTTGTTCCCTTGGTTTTATCCTTGAACCCTTTTCTTATATGGGCTGCCACGGAAATAAGGGTATATGCCATGGTGATATTACTATCAGCATTGCTGCTTTTGGTTTTTTATGAAGCTTACATTGTCCCGGGGAAAAGATATTTTCAAAGGGGATTGTACATCTTTATCGCGATTGTCTCTTTATATACCCAATACTATCTTGGTTTTTTACTTTTTGCGAACGGGATGGTTTTGTTAATTTACCAAAGAAAAAAAGAATTTTACAAGTATTTATTTGATATGATATTACCTGCTATAAGTTTGGCTTTATTAGTTCCCTTTCTTTGGCAACAATTTCGTGCCCACTCGGGAGAATCAGGACAAACATTCATGTTTCTACCTGCTGCACAATATATTTATCACAGGGTGATGAATTATCTTTTTGCCCTTAATAAAATTCCTATAACACGATTGGCAAAAATTATTTATTACCTCGTTTTGGGCGTTTTATTATTTTTATCCTTAAGAAATTTGAGCAAGGAAGATATATTGAAGTATTTGAAAGAAAGAAGTTTTATAATACCCATCTCACTTATTTTAATAATCGTATTTTTTGGAGTTTATCTCTTTATCGGTAAACATTTTGTTTTACCTCGGTACACTTCCTTAATCT
>CAZOSQ010000188.1:0-6857 GCA_964582245.1 uncultured Bacteroidales bacterium
AAGAATTTAACACGATCCTTACCAAAGCTATCTCGAATATGCATAAAGACTACTCTTTTATATCCATTTTCGTTCCAGTCGCCAGCAGGCAAGTTTCTGCTACCACATTTTTCCATATTACCAACAATTTCAGTTATTTCCGAATTATCTTCGTTAAGACTATTTGTCCATCCATTCTTAGTTTTTATACTTCCGTCATCAAGTTGAATAGCTAAATATGGAACCCAAAGTTTATATCTTTCGTTGAGTTTTACAAAACACCTTCCTAGGTTTTTTACATTATTGCCTAATAAGTTATAAATTTCTGTAACACCTTCGTAGTCAACATCATCTTTTATGCTAAACGACCCTTTTTTAAAAATCAATTTCTTCCTTGCTTCATTATCTTGCCACTGAAGTTTTTTGCTTGCGGCTTGTTCTGCTTCAGCTATTAATTTTTTTATATACTTTACTTGATCCTTTATTTGATTGTTTATTTCATCATATTTTTTAGTTGTACCATCTTCATTGTAAATACTTATTCTACCCTGTTCACATTTAATCGAACCCAAAATATCTTCTGCGCGCATCTTATCCAATAGACTATTCTCAATGTTTAAATGATGATTTTCATCAATCTCAACACCATAATTTAGCTGTGGAAAATATAAATCCAACAAATAGTACTTTCTTTTATTATTTTGCGTTTTATTGATTTTTTGTAAATATTGTTGTGTAACGGGAATGAGATTTGGATTTGCTATTTTTGTATATATTGAATTGATTATGAAATTTTCATACTTTTTTCCTTTGGTTCTCTTGTTTAGCATAAGAGCCAAATATTCTAGTTTGTCCATTAATTCATTACCTTAATAATTTATTTAACATAGTCTTTGTAAGCATAACATATTATCTTACATAGTTTTCCCGTGATTATACCATTTTACGAGCATATCAGCAAATAATTCCTATTTTTCATGTTTATTTGAATTAGCTATGAAGGTTTCTCAGTTATATATAGTAGAAAAGCTATAAACAGGAGTATATCCAGAATATACAGGGTAATATATGCAAAAAGAATGATATAATGCAGTAAAATTAGATACCGGTTAACTTCCTGACTTTATTCCTTTCCTGGGTCCGTAAATTATACATTCGAATCATATTATACGCCATACAGAGCATAGTCCATATTGTTTTTACTTTGTCCATTCCACGTACCAACACCTGTCGGTAACCAACATTCTCTTTTATATGACCAAATGCCTTTTCTATCGCTCCCATCCGTTTGCTGTAAATCATTTTCCCCTCTTCACTTTCTATTTTAGCGCGGTTTCTTTGGACAAATTCCCAGTTGTCCAATACTCCAATTTTATACGAAACCCCTTCTCGTTCCCTTCTTTGATTTTCCCATAGCATTTACCAAAGAATGGGCAGAGTTTACAGCTATCTAAGTCATGTACCGCAAAATGGTAATAAGATTCATCTCTTATTTTTATCTTTGTACACTTTGTTAACTCCAATCCTCCGGGACACGTGATTTTCACTTCCGTACCATTTTTTTCTATTTTACAGTTTTTGATACCTATAGTTTCACTTTCTCTTTCTCCAGTTTCGTTACCAAATAATTCTTTTGTTGTTCCAGGAGCGATATAGGTATCGAGGCCCTTTTCGGTAGCGTACACAGCATTATCCACAGAGTCGTAGCTGTGATCTGCCAGGTGCGTGCCCTTTCTGAAGTTCTCTATTAGTTCTTCCGGTGCTATTCTGTTGGTAAGTTCCAGCATCGGCTGGAGTTGATGAACGTCATTTGCTTCATTTGTTATTCCTGGACCAACTATGAATCCATTTTTCCCGCAAACGGTAGCCTGGGCATTATAGGCTGGTTTATATCCCTTTCCCTCTATTTTCATCGTTCGCGCACAGTTATCGGTGTCATTTTTCACAAAGCTGACCCCACCCAAATTCGCTTTACTGACCCCCGCAAATTCGGTATGTTGACCCCCCTTTAAAAATGCTGAACCCTCTGTATGAAAGGAGGGAACGGTGGATAAAAGGGAGATATCAATGTACAAACTACAGGACATCGTTACTGAATTATTGAACGATACGGCAATCAAAAAGATTGCCCGGCTACAAAAGATTTCAAAAAATACAATAAAAAAATACCGGACAATTCTAAACACGATTCTGGAAAATCAACCAGAAATCAAAGATGACATTAATGCTGTAATGGAGCAGTTCAAACTTATCCGGCAGCAGAACCAGTTTTCTGAAAACTTTGGCTGGCTTGAAGAAAATGAAGAATTGATCAATGAACTGTCTCTGGAAAGTGACAATTACATTGTTCTCTATCCCAAATTACAGCAGCATGGCTATACCGGTAGTTACTCTTCATTATTGAGGTACATAAAAAAATATCGTGAAAAACGGGAAACTCCCGTATTCAGGATTGAGACAAAACCCGGTGAATACGCCCAGGTCGATTTCGGTTACATGGGAATGATTCATGATGATGATTCTGGAAAAGAAATCAAGGCATGGGTCTTCGTTTTGGTCCTTTGTTACTCAAGGCACGCCTATTATGAAATAGTAAAAAATCAGGACGTCAGGACCTGGTGTCGCTGCCACATTCATGCGTTTGAATTTTTTGGCGGGGTACCTGGAGTGATTATCCCGGATAACCTCAAAAGCGGAATCCTCAAAGCTTCATTTACCGATCCATTGATAAACCGCAGTTACGGAGATCTGGCAAACCATTACGGCTTTCAGGTTGATCCCTGTCTGCCCGGAGTTCCGGAACATAAAGGAAAAGTAGAATCCAAAAACAAGAAGAGGAGGAAGAAACCATGTAACAGTACTGGGAAAATTATTTACCATAAGGGTGTGAATTTAATTTACCATCCAAGTGGGAAAATTATTTACCGAGGTACTGTGAATTCCTGTTGACATTTCCATCCCCGCACGCGCGGGGGTGTTTCCCATAAGCGAAGCGCTTTACAAAAACATCAAGGGTCTTCCCCGCACGCGCGGTGGAAATGAAACCCGGCACCTGGCAGAAGCTGGAACGTTTGTAGAGTCGCGCCCCCCGCGGGCGCGTGGATTGAAACACCAAATACTGCCAACTGGGTCGTTCATGGGTATGATCCGAATGGCAGATTGGTCCGTGTTGATACGTTCTTGCCGGTACCTCATTTTCTGATTACCTTCATCGTCCCCTCGCCGTTGCGAAATTTTTTTCGTTCCCGGAGTCGCCTTAACTGGCTCAAAGAATGTCGTGTATCTTCCCCTTCTTGCCAAACTTTTTATTTGTCTACCATAAAAACCCGACGCATTTCCCATTACTATAGAAAGCTTTTAATTGGCTCAGGGCTTCTTGAACATTGGATTGAATCGACCGTAAAGGTCGACTCAATCCTTCAGGTTATGTGGTAGTAGTTTGTTTTGGGATTTTGGGAAATTTAAATCCGGATAATAATTCTATTTCATCTTTTGCATTCATAATGTTTGAATAAAATTGAGTATAAGCTCTACCTATTGCGCCTTCAAAAAGAACCATTTTTAGCTCTACTTTGCCACTCTCCAATATATGGCGTCTTGAAATTCCGGGGTAGGGATCAATATAGTAAATTTTCTTTATACCTAATTGGTAGGCTTTTTTAGAACATAATTCACAAGGACTTGCAGTAGTGAAAAGGTAACCGTCTTCAATTCCCATACCACCCTTTTTAGATATCTGCAGAAATGCATTTTCTTCTGCATGCAACGCCCGTGTATGAATCTGGTTCTTTTCTTTTTTAAAGGAATTATATGAGTCTTTGAAGCACCATCTCATTGTTAAACCATTTAGATTGTCGTTATAGTGTTTATCATTAATTATTGATTCAATGTATTTTCGGTATTCGATATCCGTTTTTTCGAATTCACTATAAGCAGTATCATCTGTCTTATTGATTAAATTTGGTATAAATCTTAAATTACACGATACTTGGTGTTTGGGACAATCATTCCATCCAATTCCATGTACGTAATAATCTTCATCCGTTACTACAGCACCAACTTGCCTTGAGATACAGCCAGAATTTAGTTTTGCATTGAAGGCGATCTGCATGCATCTCTCTAAATGTGTGGGCTGAACTATCCCAGGATGCATTATAAGGGATACATATTTAATTAATTGCTGTTTAAGAGTGTTTGATTCATGGGATAAAGTTTTTGTATTACTTAAATATACATCTGATAGTTCTATACATCTCTGAATATCTTGTGCAGAAAATATATCAGTCTCTGTATCTCTTTTTACTCGTGGATATTCAGTATCATCAAGTAATTTAATTTGCTTAAGGCTTAAGTTTTTCTCCGAAAGCCTATTAATCCTGTCTTCCTCATTTGTGTTAATTGAAAAAAGATAGAAATTTGAATATCGATCCTTGAAAAAATTTATTTCATAAGGATTGCGAAATGCGTCAATAACTATCTGGACACCGTTATTTTCTTTTAAATTTCGCCTCCTTAAAATCTTAACAAGAGAGTTTGTTCTTTGAGGAAATAGTAAGATCTTATCTGTATAAAAAATATTATCAAATGCGTTACCGGACTTTCGAATATTAGTTCCAATTGCCTGAAATAATTTTGTATATAAATTGTTATTATGTTTTTTTAGAAGTTGTGATAATTCATATGAATACTGGGGCAATCTATTAAAGTAGAAGTCATAGATATATTCTTTTTGAAGTGTTTCTACGCTTCTATTTGATTCATCAATTTCCTTTTTTATTTTAATCCTTTCTTTATGAAGTTCATCATGTAATGTTTTGAGAACCTTAATTAAATCAGTTTTACATTTGAGTTGGTCATATGATAATTCTTCACTATAAAAATTTGATAAAAAATTCACAAAAGAGTCAAAATTTTCTTCTAAAATGAATGAACTGATCACATTACGCATTTCGATCTTCTCGAATCGTTTCCAATTTTTTTCAGCATAAGAATATAATGCGAAGTATTTGCGATCCTCGACAGAACTGTATTGTGAATATACTGGTATTTTCGGGTTTAAATTATTAAAGGTTTGTGTCAGTAAATTAGAAGTCGTGGTACACCCTGATCCTGTTCTACCCGTCAGTCCAATGATGATAAAATGTAGCCTTCTTTGATTCTTGTAAAGTCATATATATACCTCACAGTAAAAAAATTATATAAAACCATTTACCACATAACGTTCACTTGAGTTGCCTGGCGTTGTTATGCCATAGCCCTCTCTCTTTAACCATTGTAACTCCGTTTCTTAATTCAACAATCTCTTAGCCATATTCACCGCCAGGTCAACTCCAAGTGGTTGTTATGTGTACAGTTTATACAAGCAAATTATAACCAAATAGACTCGATAATGTATTTTTACATTTTTTTACTTCAATATTCATTTTTTTCATTCTCATAGCATATAATATGATTTCTAAAAATTGGAAGTCAGTCACATTTATTGGGTTAATATCAAAATCCAAATTACCATGAGCTATATTATTTCTTAATTTGTTCATTCGACACGATATCTCTTCTATTTGTTTCTCATCATCTTTTCCATATAGACGTTTCAAAAATATATCCAAATAATCTATACAATTCTTTATTATCAGTGCTATTCGATCTCCGATACCTAAATCACTATTTTCGATCATTTTCTTAAAATTTTTGACAACTTTCTTTTCTTTACCTTTACTATTATTTTGATTTTCTTCTAGATATTGTAATATTTCTTTTTTCTTTTTTTTATATTCCTCTGATCTATGATAGTCTTTTCCATATAGATTATTTAGTTCTCGTTCGAAAGCAGCAAATGTTAGTATAATTCTATCTACATCAATTTTATACTTTTCATCAATAGTTCTTGGTATATGAGCAAAATATATTGAATTATCGACAATTGCTTTTAATAATAAATTGACAGAATTTTCAACATATTGATATTTTATACATTGCTCTTTTTTCTTTTTGCTTTTCTCGGTAACGATCTTTTCATTTACTACTATTCGACCTTGATATATAGCATTATTAGATTCAACTGATTTGGTTCGTATTTTACTAAAAGTGATATTTTTTCTGTTATGTAAATACACCAACAGCATTTTAATATGTAGCACTACATCTATTGTAAATTTCAAATTTTGTTTTTTATTAAATTCTCATTCAATAACACTATATGATTCTAGTGGAATTGTAGAGTCAGGTCTCCACGTATAACCATAATATAAACTGACTTTTACATTCGTTTCTTTGTAGTTATATTCGCCAATTATCGTTGGCTTAATTCTTTTGTTTTCAATACCAACAGATATTTTCGTATTAATTTTTTGATCATCATGAGTGAGTGATTGACTGTAAACATCTTTCGGATTATAGAATATATCGATATCCTCAGAAAACAACCGCATCGAAGAAACATTTCTGTCATTTTCTACTCTGTTATCATACTCATAGAAATGCTTTATTTCATACATCTCAAAACCATTATCGTTTGTAGGAAGACCTTTTGTTTTGAAAATTATTTTTTTATCCTTATTTGTTATGCCATAGATTGCATTTTCCTTAATCCATTCTTTTGATGGTGTCGTATAGCTATTCATTTCATTAAAAATATTGTCACATAAATGAGATTTCCATTTTTTCCATTGTTTGTTATCATTTGGCATAATTCGTAATATAAAGTTTGAATATATAAAAGGATTACTACATTTCTCACTGAATATAAAACCATATATTTCTTCTTCAGCCATTGTTAACTCACTTCTTTGTTTATTCTAACTTAATTTTCGTACACATAACAATTGAACTCACTGGTTTTTACGGAGCGCAGCGGAGTAAAAATCCAGTGCAGTGAT
>CAZOSQ010000189.1:0-6833 GCA_964582245.1 uncultured Bacteroidales bacterium
CCCTGGATCCATATACCGGGCTCCATTCACCTAATTTCTGCCCAAGGTAATAACCTCCCCAAAATCCCCTGTTGAAAACACTGGAAAGTTGCTTATCCCATTCATCGACTTTTTCCTGGGAATAGGTTCCATGAAAATATGCTTCAAGAGCCTCGTTGTAACACTTGGAAACAGTCTTCACGTATTCAGGAGGCCTTGCCCGTCCTTCAATTTTTAACACGGTAACCCCCGCATCAAGTATTTTATTTAAAAAATGTATGGTCTTCAAGTCCTTGGGAGACATGATGTATTCGTTATCTATTTCCAATTCGTTGCCATTTTCTTTTTCTGTAACGATATATGCTTTTCGACAGGTTTGAAGGCAAGATCCTCGATTGGCAGAATAATTATTTTCATGTAAGCTAAGGTAACATTTCCCGGAAATGGACATGCAGAGAGCCCCATGAACAAATAATTCTACCCGTGTCAAATTTCCTGAAGGCCCCTTGATTTGTTGTTCTACAATCTCATCATGGATATGCTTGATTTGATCAAGTGTTAGTTCCCGTGCCAAAACCACCACGTCAGCATATTGGGAATAAAATTTAAGGGATTCAACGTTGCTAATATTAAGTTGGGTTGATAAATGAATTTCTACCCCCTTTTCCCTGGCATATTGAAGAACCGATTGATCGGTAGCAATTATTGCCGTGATATTACTTTTTTTTGCAACATCCACGATTTCTTTCATTGTACCTAGCTCGTGATCATATAAAACAGTATTGATGGTGAGATAAGACTTTTTGCCATGTTGACGACATATGGAAGAAATTTTTTCAAGATCCTCCATGGTAAAATTATGGCTGGAATGGGCTCTCATGTTAAGCTTTTCTACCCCGAAATAAATAGAATCAGCGCCACCCTGCATTGCTGCCATTAGTGATTCGTAAGATCCTGCTGGCGCCATTAATTCAATATCTTCCCTCCTTTTTTTTTCCATAGATTTTTCCTTATATCCTAAACTGAGGTAATAGATTTTTTTGTTAGCTTGTTGATTTATGGTATATTTTTCCGCAACACGATACGAAATGTAGTTCCCTTATTAATTTCAGAGTGGAGCACGAATATCTTGCCATCGTGGTATTCTTCAATGATCCTCTTGGTCAAGGAAAGGCCTAATCCCCAGCCTCTTTTTTTTGTAGTATATCCCGGCTTGAAAATAGCCTTTTGTTTGGATTTTGATACCCCTTTACCTGTATCCATGATATCTATATATATATTTCTAGCGTTATCCTTAATTTTAAGTGTTATAGAGCCATTTCCGATGATGGCATCCATGGCATTTTTGCACAAGTTTTCTATTACCCATTCAAAACGAGGTATATTTAATGGGACAAGAATATTTTCATGTTCTTTTATTATATTCAATGAAATGCTTTTGGGAGCACGTGCTCGCAAATAATTCAAGGAATTTTCCAAGGTTTGAACAATGTTTTCTTCCTTGAGCACAGGTTTTGATCCGATCTTTGAAAACCTGTCGGTTATTTTTTCAAGCCTTTTGACATCTTTTTCCAGTTCCATTACCACGGTTTCATCGGCATTTTTTAGCTTTAAAAGTTCAACCCAAGCAATAAGCGATGAGGTAGGTGTGCCAAGCTGGTGAGCTGTTTCTTTAGACATTCCTACCCATACCTGGTTTTGTTCAGCCCTCCTGGACCAACTAAATGCAAAATAGGACACGAGTACAAACATGAGGATCACGGATAATTGCACGAAAGGATAGTATTGAAGGTAATTTAGGATGGTGGACCTGTCGTAGTAAATATATTGCCTGTCGTTACCGGGAAGTTCGATGACGATAGGATCATTTTCTTCTTTCATATGTTGAAGATTCCTTTCAAAATAACGTTGATTATGAATCCTTCCCGTATCTAAGTTTCGTGATGTAATGTAATTATCTAAGCTATCGACAACAATAACAGGCACTGTTTCATTGTTTTGAATTACCTTGAGTAAAAAAGCAAAATCACGGTTATTATTTAAATCAACAGAAGCTATTTCTTTTTGTGCCGTGGCCCAAAGTTCCACCTTCTTTCTTTCTTCGTCCGCGAGTTTGGTGATAAGGTAATCCGTGTACCACAATGATCCCACCCCGATGATCATTGCCAAAATGAGCAAGAGAAGTTTCCAGTTTTGTTTTTTTTTGTAGATATTCAAGTTGATTATTCCTTTTAGCCGTTTAGAATCAAGAAGAAGCGTTTCAGTTAAATGCCATTACCGTATTTAACGAAAGCAAAATTAATAAAATTATTTTCTTACCCATTTTTAAACGTTTCTATCTCCTAAAATTTAAGGGGAATGACTAATTCCTAAAAGTAGAAGCAAATTCTGCTAACGAGGGATCCCTTGCTCCCATTAGAAGAACCACGTCACCTTTTCTTAATTTACCTGCTAAAAAGGTTTTCAAGTCAACCCTATTGTTAATCAATTTCACGTTGGGTATTTTTTCTTTTAATTTATCAATCACCATGCTAGAAGAAATATCCTTTGTCACTGTTCCCCCGGCATAATACACGTCCGACATGATGAAAAGGTCATTGTCGCGCAAGACGGATGAAACTTCTTTCACGAGGTCATCTTGGATGAAGCGAAGTGGTTCGTATCCATGGGGTTGAAACCATGCATATACCCGGCTTCCCAAGGATTGACAAGACCGTATGGCCGCTGCAATTTCTGCCGGGTTGTGTGCGAAATCATCGATAACCAAAATGCCATCTTGGTTAGTCACGAGTTGTGTTCTACGGTAAATTCCAGTGTAAGATTCGAGAGCCTTTGAAGCATCCTCGATTCGAATTCCTGCGGCAGCCGAAACAGCAACAGCGGCTAGTGCATTTTCCATGTTATGTTTTCCTATTACAGGCACCTTGAAAGATATGCCATTGACCTTGAATAGGATTTGAAAACCTTTCTGCTCAAATTCTTCCCCGGTATAACCCACTCCCGGACTTGTACCAAAATCATTGGATGAATCTTTTGATAATTTTTTACTTATAGGAGAATCATGGTTCACGATACATTTGCTAGAAGTATGATCCTGGAAAACTTTAAATAAGCCAATCAACTCGTCTAACTCTTTATGATCCCGGTCAATATTCAGGATCACACTAATTTCAGGATGGTAGTTCACGATGGATCCATCCGATTCATCTGCCTCTATCACGAGCCAGTCGCTTTTGCCAACCCACGCATTACCTATTAGACCCTGTTGTTGTAAAGAAACTAGGCCGGCTCCTGTCATCAAGGAAGGAGAGAGACCTGTTTCTTCAAGGATATGGAATACCATGGCAGCAGTGGTGGATTTTCCCGAGGTACCACCAATGGCAATAGTTCTTTTTGAGGTAGATATAGCGGCTAAAAGTTCCGAACGTTTCATGATAGGAATACCGGTTTTTTCGGCCTTGGCATATTCCACGTTGCTTTTTTCTATGGCAGTCGAAACAATTACCACATCAACATCTTTGGTAATCCCTGAGCCATCTTGGTAATAGCAATTGATATTTTGATTTTCTAGCTGATCCTGGATGGGATACTTTTTCTTTTCCCCGAATATCCGATCCGATCCCGATACCTTCTTTCCTGTGCCGGCAAGATATTGTGCTATGGCACTCATTCCAGTGCCGGCTATACCCACGAAAAAGAAATGTTGATACTTGTTTAATAATGTTGACATGTCTTACAGGTTTATTCCAGTATAAACGAAAAGTTTGTATAAAAATACTTTTTAAAAGTGTAAAAACGAACAAAGTTGCTTTAAAATCGATTGAAAATTTGATAAGTAAAACAGGTAAATTTACCAGATCACCTAGTGTCTTGTCAATGATAAAGCGTCCTGACGTTTCAGCCACTATGCCGGGTTGAAGGTGAATCCGATGCGCTTTAATACATGTGACGCGTCACTAGTTTAATTTTTATAATGTTGGAAGAAATAAGCTTTTTTATTTCGTGTTTTTCATAAATTTCATTAATTTAGTAGGAAATACTTGGTTTTTTTTAGTATGTGCAGTTTGAAATGAAAAGTTAATATTTAACAATTTGATATAACATGTTTAATTTATAATTTTAAAAAAATGAAAAAACTAAAAACCCTATCGATTTTTTTTACGTGCTTAACTATTGTGTCATCATGTAAGAAGGATAACACCCAAGAAGATGTTTACCCGGTTTCAAAAGAAAAAGTAAACGGGTTTGCCCAAAAAGGGCCATTTATCAATGGAACATCCATTGTTATTTCCGAATTGAACGCCGATTTAAGCCAGTCTGGAAAAACATTCAATACCCAAATTTCGGACAACAAGGGAAGTTTTGAACTTAAAGGAATTAATCTATTGTCACAATATGTGGAACTTAAGGCAAATGGATTTTATTTCAATGAAATTACCGGGGATAAGTCAACTGCTCAACTTACTCTTTATGCTCTTTCTGATTTGACGGAAAAGAGCAGTGTTAACGTGAATTTATTATCCCATTTAGAAATGAGCAGGATAAAATATTTATTCTCTGCTGGCTTATCTTTCGAAGAAGCAAAAAAACAAGCACAATCTGATATATTGAAAATATTTTCAATTAATAAACCTGGTATTAAAGAATCAGAGACCTTGGATATTTCCAAGGAAGGAGATGATAATGCCATTTTATTGGCTATTTCATTAATTATGCAAGGTTATAGGACTGACGCTGAATTATCTGAATTACTTGCTAATATAGGTACTGATATAAAGGAAGATGGTATATTGAATAGTACCTCTATTGGTTCAAACTTAATTAACCACGCTAAACTACTGGATTTATCTAAAATAAGGCAAAACCTGGTTAATCGATATGAGGAATTGGGAATCCAGGTAAATGTAGGTGATTTTGAAAAGTACGTGAACTTGTTTATAGATAGCACCACTTATGAATTTACCAACCACATTCAATACCCGGAAAATAGCAATTATGGTGAAAACATCCTGTATCCAGGTAAAAATAATTTTAAAACCTTTAACAATTATAGCCTTGCAGCAGATCTTCCTATTGGAACAAACCTTAAAGTCGTTTTGAAAGGGGGGAATTGGTATTATCAAACTATGCCGAATGGGCCTATAAATTGGGATGTTTCCAATTATGATCATGCCCTGAAAATCCAAGAATTTACTTCAAAAGAGGGTGGAAAATCATGTGATTTGAAAATCGGTTTCTCAATTGAACAACCCCAGGCAGGAGGTGACTCCACGAACTGGGAGCTTATAACGAAAGATACTATTACCGTAGAATTTTACGAGAATAATTCAGGGGTACCCACGAAAACAAAAATGATCTATATAACCGAATAATATTAATTTAAACATGAAAAAAAATGGGCTGATTGCCCATTTTTTTTTGAATTATGTTGGTTGTTTTATTTTTTATCTTGACCTTTTGAAATATTATTCAAATCATAATCAAATATACGAATAACTCTTCCTACTTATAATCATTCCAGCTTTTTATACCTATATCTTCTAAGGACTTACGGCATATGGCATTCAGGAAAGCACTTGCAAGTCTTGCATTCGTGATCAAGGGAATATTGAAGTCCACTGCACTCCTGCGAATCATGTAGTCATTGTCTAATTCGGCTTCTGATAAGTTCTTTGGGATATTTACTACCAGGTCAATTTTCTTCTCCCGAAGGTATGTTAGGGTATTAGGTTCAATTTTTTCATCGGGCCAATGCAAGACGGTTGATTCTATACCATTTTCCTTTAGAAAATGGTGTGAACCTCCCGTGGCAAATAATTTATATCCTTTTTCCACCAGTAATCTGGCAGGTTGCAGTAACTCTACCTTGGATCTTGCTGGTCCTGAAGAGATAAGAATGTTTTTCTTCGGAATGGTATATCCTACCGACAACATTGATTTTAGCAATGCCTCGTGGTAATCTTCCCCAATGCAACCTACTTCCCCGGTGGAAGCCATATCTACCCCCAGTACGGGATCTGCCCTATGAAGCCTGGAGAAAGAAAACTGGGGCGCTTTAACACCGATATATTCCAGGTCAAAGATAGATTTATCAGGTTTGGCAACCGGGAGGTTCAGCATCACCTTAGTGGCAGTATCAATAAAGTTAGATTTAAGTACCTTGG
Source organism: uncultured Bacteroidales bacterium (assembly GCA_964582245.1). Classification (GTDB taxonomy): domain Bacteria; phylum Bacteroidota; class Bacteroidia; order Bacteroidales; family CAZOSQ01; genus CAZOSQ01. The sequence goes on from CAZOSQ010000189.1 coordinate 6,144, forward strand.
ACACGAAAGGAAAACTTCTTGAAGCTCGTAAATTACATTCAATGACCTTGATGTCGTTATCCTTGGCCAGGTACTGGATGTTAAATGGGCCGGAGATATCAAGTGCGTTGGCAATTTTTTTACTAATTTTTTTAATGCGCCTGATTGTTTCAAAATAAATCTTTTGAGGTGGGAATACTATCGTGGCATCACCAGAATGAACCCCTGCAAATTCAACATGTTCAGAAATGGCATAAGTGATTATTTCTCCATTCCTGGCCACGGCATCTATTTCTATTTCCTTGGCCTGCTGGATAAATTCAGAAACCACTACCGGGTATTGTTTAGATATTTTTGCTGCCATATCAAGGAAATGCTCTAGTTCTTCCTTGTTAGAAACCACATTCATTGCAGCGCCAGAAAGTACGTAAGAAGGACGTATAAGGACTGGGAACCCCACGTTATCCACGAACTCAAGAATATCTTGTACACTGGTAAGTTCTTTCCAACGAGGTTGATCTATGTCCAATTCATCCAGCATGGTGGAAAATTTATGCCGGTCTTCAGCATTGTCAATTTTAACGGGTGAAGTACCCAAAATATTCACGTTTTGCTCGTGCAAGCGCATGGCAAGGTTGTTGGGAATTTGTCCTCCCACGGAAACAATTACTCCCTTGGGCAATTCCAATTCGATAATGTCCATAACCCTTT
>CAZOSQ010000190.1:0-6805 GCA_964582245.1 uncultured Bacteroidales bacterium
TAATATTACCCTGGGATCATTCATTTGCCCATACCGCGGGAATATATACCTTGATGAAAAACGGTGGGAGCCTTGCTTCAGTGCAATCCGGGAAAAGTGCATTGGAAACACTTAAAAACATTCCTTCCAATATAAAAGAAATTAAACCCATCTTCTTATTAAGTGTTCCGGCCTTGGCTAAAAATTTTAAGAAAAATATTGATAATGGAATTCGTGCTAAAGGAAAAGTTATTGAGAATTTATATAACACTGGATTAAAAATTGCCTATCTATACAATGGGACGGGATGGAACCAAGGACAAGGTTGGCGTCTACTTTTAAAGCCATTGTATTTCCTATTTGATAAAATTATTTTTAGTAAAATACGGGAAAATTTTGGGGGAAGACTTAAATTTTTCATTGGCGGAGGTGCTTTGTTAGATATTGACCTTCAGAAATTTTTTTATGCAATTAAAATGCCCATGCATCAAGGATACGGATTAACCGAAGCCGCCCCAATAATATCGGCCAATTCATTAAAAGTCCATAAAATGGGATCATCTGGAAAGATTGTAAGTAATCTCTCCTTTAAAATATGCGATGAAGATGGAAATATGATTCCCAATGGTGAAAAAGGAGAGATAGTAGTAAAAGGAGAGAATGTAATGGCTGGTTACTGGAAGAATGAAGAAGCCACAAAAGAAACTTTAAAAAATGGATGGCTTCATACCGGTGATCTAGGCTATTTAGATAAAGACGGTTTTTTATATGTCCTGGGAAGGTTTAAAAGCCTCTTAATAGCAGATGATGGTGAAAAATTTAGCCCGGAGGGGATAGAAGAAGCATTAATTTATCATTGCCCATTTATTGAACAGTGCATATTATATAATAATCAAAAACCCTATACCGTGGCCTTGATCGTTCTTAATTTAGAAGCTCTTAAAAGCTATGCAAAAAACCATCATCATATGGATACATCAAAAAAAGATGGACAGGAAGTGTTACTTAAAGTTCTTCTAAAAGAAATCAACGAGTATAGGACAGGTGGAAAATATGCTGATATGTTCCCGCAAAGATGGTTGCCAGCTGCAATAGCAATTTTGCCTGAAGGTTTCACAGAAGCCAATCACATGTTGAATAGTACTTTAAAAATGGTCAGGGGAAAGATTACTGAACATTACCAAGATTTACTAGATTTTTTATATACACCGGAAGCTAAAAACATACTTCATCAACACAACATGGAAACCATTAATTTTCTATTAGAAAGAAAAAACGAGAATAAAATTTAACAACTAATTTGCCGGGTAGGGCAAGTTGTCACCTTACCATTCTCCCACGTACAAATACAAGGGGCTTTATTCCCTTCAGTCATTAAAATCGATCTCCTTAGTAAAACTATGAAGGAGAAATTATGCTAAAGTTCAATGGGTAGCACCCAACACAAAGTTTTAGGGAAATAAACCTCTTACTCGGTATGCCCGGTTAAATTTACCTAACCGTCCAAAGCTCCTAGTGTCATGTCAATGATAAAGCGTCCTGACGTTTCAGCCACTACGCTGGGTTCAAGGTGAATCCGATGCGCTTTAATACATGTGACGCGTCACTAGTATGAAGGTTATTTGTTTTTAACAAAGAATGGAGCCTTGTTTTCTTCTCCTTTTATTAACCTTAGAATATTTTTCCTATGAGTTATTACCAATAGAACAAATACGAGAATTGAAAAAGTAACAAGAGATACTTGACGATAGTTAAAAATAAAAATAACAGATACTGGAAAAGAAAAACCAGCAGAAAGAGAACTTACGGAAACATACTTGGAAGCTATTAGTACAATAATAAATATTCCAATAGCTATTAAGGAAGGAAAAGGCGCCAATGCTATTATAATTCCTGTAAGTGTAGCGACACCTTTCCCCCCACGAAAACCAGCAAGAACCGGGAATAGATGACCAACCACGGCAAGCGTTCCTAGTATAATTTGAAAAGTGATAAACAAGTTTGAATTTTTTTCAAATGTAGATAAATGGATTAAGTTAACAGCCACGAATCCCTTTGCTATGTCTATAATTAAAGCGGGTATCCCCGCTTTCGGACCAAGAACTCTTATGGCATTAGTGGCCCCGGCATTTTTACTTCCATGTTCTCGTACGTCAACATTATAAAAAAATTTTCCTATCCACACAGAAGAAGGTATTGATCCTAAAAGATAAGCGCCAAATAATAATGCCATAATAAATGACACATCATTTATAGTATACATAAATAGATTTATAAGTTAAAAAGCGCAAAGTTATAAAATAAATGCCTGTAGCCAAAATAATCATCACGCGTATTTTATTAGAATAGAAAATTCAAAAATTTGTACAACTGTAAAAGGCTGCAAGCCAATTTAAAAATAATCGAAAAAATAATGGTAAAACTATAAACAATGAACTAATAAAAATAAAAAATCATTCTTGCTCATTATATTTTTTAATTATTTCAACAAGATTTTCCTCGTTTTTGAGACGAATTCCGTTTTCTTTTAACAATTTTTTCATTTTTTCTTTTTCCTTACCCATAGCTTTGTAAAGGGAACGCTTTCCAACCCTTATTTTTCTTAGTTTTCCATCTTTTTTTAAATAATAATAAGAAAAAGGATCAATTTCGCTCATGTTGTTATATGATCTTGCTCCATGATGCACATAGATAGATACTTTTCCTTCTACAAGAACCCGTAGAAACAAATTTTCTCCCGGTAGCATTTCAACTTTTTTAAAAAAAACTCTTTTATTGGATTTTGGATCTTTAAAGTTAAAAGAATATATGATTCCTTTTTCAATCATTCCTGTAACAAAATCCCCCTCTCTAAGCCAGAGCAATTCATTTTGATACATGTCCAGCCTTATATTTTCATTTGTAATAATACTTCCATCTTCAAGAACAACATTTCCTTTTGCCCAATACATGAAATAATGATTAGTTATTCCCGGGAAAATTTCCTGGTAATGCTTGGTAAGTAGTTTTTCTTCCATTAACTTATTTCTTTCTTTTTCACCTGGACATTCACAATATTCTTCTTGCCCTTGAAGTACAATAGGTGATAAAAGAAGGAACAAGATTTTAATAACAAAACGAGCTATTTTATTTGCATTTGAATATTTCATATATGTCATTTTACAATGAATCTTGAGATTTTCGATATTACTTCACCATTTTCGGAAATACCATCAAAGATTATATCAAATTCTCCTTTCAAATGGGATACCTGCATTTTAATAACCTCTTCTTCCCCTGCTTTCAAATCAAGGTGATGATCCACGTGAAGAATTTTCTTGAAGAAAGGGATATTTCCCGATTCCAAACCTGGTGATGGAAATTGTTGTCCCTTACCTTCAAATTGCGGTTGAACCTTGTTTATAAAGTACTTTGAATTGCGAGGTGTAGGGAATTGGTTATCATTTGTTGTAATGCTTATAATTCCATGAAAAGTAAGATCCCCGTAAAAAATTTTCGAGTTTAAGACTTTAATTACTTCGATGTCCTTAGAAGTTAAATTTGAAATATATTCGAGATCTTCAAAAAAGATACCGTTTAAAAAGACTCCAGCTTCCTGATCAAACAATTCTTTAGAATTCAAATCGATACACCTTAAACTATACTCATCCTTTTTCTTCCGGAATTTAACCCAATCCAATAAATTATCCTCAATCTCCTGGAAACTTTTTAAATGTGTATACTCCTTTGGCTTAACAAAATAATAGGGTTGGTGGTAAAATGGTACCTGGAAAGTATTCACTTTCTTTTCTCCCGGGTTATCTTCTACTGGTAAAGAATAAATAGCATCCACCAATCCTACAATATATTCTTCCGTGAATGACTGACCAATGGGATGATCAAAATAACGAATCACTGAATCAACAGGCAACCTGGCAAATTTATTAAATTCATTTTGCCATAAAATATTGATTTCCTTATTTTTTCCAGGAATTTGTATTAAAAGTGGTATATTATCATAGTTTCCTGGTAATTTAAAATAAAATAAACCTTTAGAATCGGATTGGGTACATTTAAGGATAGTGATCTCGCCCGGGGAAGTAAGTAATATTGTCTCACCCGGCAATGATTCATTTTCCTCATTCATCACTTTCCCTTGCAAAATAAATCCATCATTTTCCTTTAAATAGCTACATTGAATATTATTTGATAGTTCAATATTCCATAAATAAGAAGATATGGGAATAGTGGCTAATACCTTATCGATAAAGGATAATGATAAATTACTAGCTCCTGGTAAATAAACAGGATAAGCCAATTCGGAATAAAAATTCAAATAATAGTCCATATTTTGATAACTATCAAAGGAAGTTAGCAATTGCGATTTTCTAGCTATTAAACTTCCTGCAATTTGTTTTTGACCAAGATTCTTAAGGGAAAGTTCATGCACGGATCCCGGGCTGGAAAGATCTTTAGAATCAAACTTAAATAAGTTATCACCAGGACCTGGATTGAAAAATAATCTTTGAAAAATAACATTGTTTTTATCATCGATTAACAATGCGTGAATTATTCCTCTTTTACACCTGGTAAATGGAAAGTGAATTTTAGCCTTATTAGAGTCTTTAAAGATCAGGCTATCTAAAACAACCCTTCCCCGCTGTCGAACCAATAAACGAAGATTTGCAATATTTAAATTAACCTTGGTGAATTCAATATTATACGCTTTTGCTGTTGGATTAGATTTTAAATGAACACCCGAAGCTTGCACCCCCGGAAGGTGCATAGTAGCTGCCTTACTAATACTATCGCCAATTTTAATCTTGTAATTTTCACCTGGTTGAGGAACAAAATTCACTTCCGCAAAATTATTTGAATTAAATCTAAAATTAACTACAGGCAGGTTCGACTCATCCAGGATGATACCATCTTGATAAGAACTAAATCGTTCATGTTTTTTTACAATGATCCTATTTTCCAACCCGGCTATTAAAGTACCACCTTCCGGGAAAACCTCTATATCTTTACAGATTTTAATATAATCTGTGAATGATTTAATGTATTGGCTGGAAAAATCATTGATAAATAATTTTGCTTGGAAAAAATATGCCTCACCATTATTACGCATCCAGTTTGTATAGGCGGATAAGAAATAAACACCGGGAGGAAGTCCCCGAGGAATTGTATATGAACCATTAAAACACCCGCCTTCAAGATTAGCCCTCCAGGAATCAACTTTTCCCACTGAGGGATTAAACAGCTCGAAATGAATAATTTTGCTATCAGAGAATGTATGATTCGAAGCATTTACAACAAATGCTTTATAAAACAGTTGTTCCCCTACTAACAAATTATGCCTGGATAGTTGCACGTAAACTTTTTCGTTCGATGATACATAACAGTCATCTGAGGTTAGTATATTTTTTTCATTTCCAGTCAATGGGTTCGTGACCATCAACGTGAAAAACCAGGTACATATGAAAAAAACATATTTTATTTTTTCGAATTTCACCAGGTAATGTTTTTTATTAATAAATTATCATATTTTTTAAAAAATTCATGATCTTGAAATGGAGATCATGAAAATCATATTAATTATCATTTTCCTTTTATTTCACGGGATCTCTCTCGATCCAGTATTCAAAAGGAGTATAATCTACTTCCTCGGTCTCGAAAATACCAGGATCATTGATATTCTTGGATTCCACATGCAAAAATCCTTCATCCCAAAAGAAAAATTTATTTTCTCTCTTTCCCGAAGATACCAGGAATTGCCCAAGGACTACCTCGGAAGAATCCTTCACACTTTTAATATTCCCGGGTATAAAAGAAGGTATTGGATCAAATATTCGATCCTCGGAAACAAGTTGCTTTTTAATACCATCAAAATGAATATACGCCTCTTTACCTATCCTCGAGGTATTTACAGAAACTATCCAGCCATTATTGATAAACTTTGTGCATTTATCACAAGGCTTATAATTATGCTTAAAAGGAAGAAAAACAATGGGTTGTTTTTTTATAACTTGTTGTCCATTTTCATCCAGTGTAAATTTTATATTTGGCACATCATCCGGGTTATGGAGAATTCGTTTGTAAACATCAATAAATATAGGATATAAACTTCCAATATCTCTTTGAAAACTAGTTTGCCATATAACCACATTGGTAAATTTAAAATATTCGGTTTCACCAGATTGTAAATGTAGATCCAGGTAAACTTGTATTCCATTCCTAGTATTGATTTCCGGGTTACCATTAATATCCTTTTCGATAAAATCCCTTTGCTCAATTTCGGCATAAAATGAACTTAATTCCACGGGAGGCTTCATTATTTCCGGAATCGATTTATATTCACTTCCATCTGCTAAAATAATTTCAAGGTGATATTTTCGACCGGGGACTCCTTGCATTCCAAGGGAATCGGTAGAATAATAACCTGCACTATCTTCCATAAATAATTCTTGATTTCCTAAATCATCCCTCATAAGAACAGATGCACCACCAATAGCCTCCCCGTATCCTTCATTTATATCCCTGGCATAAAACAAGGTGACATGGTAAGGTGCGGGTTCATTGGAAATACCGCCATGAACAACAAGAATATTCTTATCATTATCTAAATTTTCAGGATCATACGGTTCCTGGCAAAATGATAATAAAAGAATTAGAAATAGACCTGTTATTTTAAGGAATATTTTTTTTAACACATTTAATATATAAAAAAGATTTTTCATGAAATTTAAATTAAAAAACAAAATTATAGGTAAGCGTTGGGATGGGTCTTCCTATAATCACCATCTTGTAAATTGAGAACCTTCGGTAATCATTTGAATAGGTAGGTTCT
>CAZOSQ010000191.1:0-6795 GCA_964582245.1 uncultured Bacteroidales bacterium
GACTAAAATGACGAGTTCACTAGTGTCTTGTCAATGATAAAGCGTCCTGACGTTTCAGCCACTTGCCGGGTTGAAGGTAAATCTGATGCGTTTTAATACATGTGACGCGTCACTGGTTTTTAACGTGGTGTATTATTTTAGCAAATCCTAAAGGAGGACGACAGTTTGTTGCCAAATTGATTTGCAAAATTAGTTAATCACGTACCGATTATTTTTATTTAGTATAAATATAAATAAAAAAATTGATTTCCTTATTTCCGATGACTTTGCAGTATCCATTTTGTTAAAAAAATAAAGCTACCGTGAGTGAGCGAGTTTTTTTCTTAAAGCGTAAGGATTAGTTCTTAGGTAATTTATTGACAGCGCCAGGGGTTTTTGTTCGTCTTTTATTAAAATTTTATAAGGTGCTCACGAGTTTGTTCCACTTAGTTGTTTACTTTTTTCCTGCAGGAAAAAAGTAAATGGACATCCTTCATGAGACATCTAACCATGGTACATTTTAAATCGGAGACCACTGGAAAAATATAAGAACTAATTGGATTTTTTCCGCATAAATTCCTGGTTAAATCGTTTTTTAAACGTTATGATACGGAGAAGGAATAAATTTTTTTATATTTTTTACTTTTAGTGATAAAGTTAGTACACCACGTTATTAATTTTCCGTACATTTGCAGTTTAATTATTAAAGATTTATATGTTGACATTTGATTCATTGGGTTTATCGCCCAATATTCTGGAGGGGATTGTAGAGTTGGGATTTGTAACTCCAACACCGATTCAAGAGAAAGTAATTCCAATAGTTTTTGAAACAGAGAATGATATCGTGGGACTGGCTCAAACCGGTACAGGTAAGACTGCTGCTTTCGGTTTGCCAATAATTGAACAAACAGACACAAAATCACCTTTTGTGCAGGCTTTAATATTGGCCCCGACAAGAGAACTATGCATGCAGATATCGAAAGATATAAAAAACTTTTCAAAGCACGTGAAAGGGTTAAACGTGGTTCCCGTATATGGAGGAGCCAGCATCGAAACCCAAATAAGGGCATTGGGGAAAAAAGCTCATATTGTTGTAGCTACACCCGGAAGAATGCTAGACTTAATTAATCGAAAGGCAGCTAACCTTAGCCAAGTTAAAATGGTTGTGCTGGATGAAGCTGATGAAATGCTTAACATGGGGTTCAGGGAAGAGCTGGATGGTATATTGGAAACTACCCCAAGGCAGAAGAGAACCTTGCTTTTTTCAGCGACAATGCCAAAAGAAGTTGCTCGCATTGCTAAAAATTACATGAACGATCCTGTGCAGGTCACCAGCGGGAAACAAAATTCCGGTGCTGAGAATATACGGCATATATATTACCAGGTACATGCCCGCGACCGTTATTTGGCCCTGAAGAGAATTGCTGATTATAATCCTGATATATATGGTATAGTTTTTTGTCGGACGAGAATGGAAACAAAAGAGGTTGCTGATAAATTGATTAAAGATGGTTATAATGCTGATGCTCTTCACGGGGACTTGTCGCAGGCACAACGCGACCATGTGATGAACCGCTTTAGGGATAGGTCATTGCAAATGCTTGTGGCTACCGATGTGGCTGCCAGGGGGATTGATGTTAGTGATATCACCCATGTGATCAACTATAATTTACCCGAAGATATCGATGTTTATACCCATAGGAGTGGCCGTACCGGTAGGGCTCATAAGTCTGGTGTATCCATTTCTATTGTAAATTACCGGGAAAAGAGCCGGATTCCCGAAATTGAAAAGATCATTAATAACAAATGCGAAAAGCTACCGGTTCCTTCCGGGATTGAAATTTGCCAAAAGCAATTATTCAACCTAATTGATCGGATGGAGAACGTGGATGTGAATGAAGAACAAATTGCCCCATTCATGGAAACCGTGAATAAAAAGTTGGAATGGCTAAGCAAGGAACAAATCATTCAACGTTTTGTCTTGTTAGAATTTAACCGTTTCCTGGATTATTATAAAAACGCTGAAGATCTCAACGAAAATGCCAAAAAAGGTTATGATCGAGACGATAAACAGGAAAAGGGAAGCCGGCGGGGTAAGAGCCGGAAGAGAAATGAAAAAGGATATACCAGGATGTTTATCAACATAGGAAAAAAAGATGGTGTGGCTCCAAGAAACATTATCGGTTTGATTAATGATCATGCTGGGAATCGAGATATTAATATAGGGAACATTGAACTTAGAGATAGTTTTTCATTTTTTGAAGTGGGAGAAAAACACACATCAACCATCTTGTCTTCTCTTAAAAATAATAAATATAAGGGACGCCAGCTCGTGGTCGAACTAGCCTCCGAGGATACTGGCAAGAAAAAGGGAAAACGCAAGAGGAGTGCAAGAGCATCTTAGCCTAAATTCCTATTTGAAAGCTTGAATAACTTCCAAAAAACATTGCTTGTAGATAATAAAGATCATCTATCAGGTAAGTAGATTTAAAGCCAAAAAAATTTTTAATTTTTTTGGCTGATTTATTTTAAAGGTGTGACTTCATTGCCCATTTTCCTTTTATATACTCTAGGCTATTTTAGGTAAAATGTATTTCAGAATGGCTATAAAATTGGTTCTACCCCTGTTTTAATGGATAATAACCCTCACCCTGTATATGAATATTTTTATCCAAGATTTTACTTTTCGAAAAGACGCGAATAGTTTCTTGGAAGCACTTCCAATAGATGATTTACCTGCCCGGGATGAATACCTTTTTTCAAAACTTTTCCCACTGCCTGTGCCCTATCAACCGCTTGGGAATAGCTAGTGCCTGTTCTAGATTTAACCCTGGTGAAAAAATCTTCTATTTCAAAATAATCAGCATTAGCATGTTCATAAAGAAAGGGTTTAAATGCTTTTGGCATTTCCGAGGCAAGCTTATCACGTTCCGATTTTTTAAGACGCTCTCCCAATGTTGATAAAGTGGCATGCACAGCTTGAAGGGCTTCTTCATCATTGATGTTTGCTTCTTGCATAACTGTATCAATATATTCTTCAAATTTCATAGTTCTGGATTTTAATATTACCATTTATCATAAAATCAACAATTATGCCAGGATTCAATATGGAATACTTTACCCGGTTGAAAATTTTTTGGATTTATTATCAAAATCACTATCTTTAAAACATAATATTAGTTGCAATAAATTCAATAACGTTTCAATATCAATAAAATAAACAACTTATGTATAATTTAAAATTTATAATCATGAAAAAAACTACTGTATTTTTCTTTTTCTTTTTTACTGTCACAATGTTATCCTCCCAAATGATAGATTTTAGAATTTCTTCAGATCTTATCCTGAAAGGTGATTCAGTAAGAGCATGTGCGCAAGATCCATCAGAGAATTATGAAGCATTACATGATGTAGACTGGGAATTGTATTATGAAAATACGCTTATTACCAGTAGACTTAGTGATACAGGGGTGTTCGAGGCAAGTTGTGGTGAAGTTGGGCTATATACTTTAAAGGTATATTCAGATAACTATGATCCTGCTAGTAAAAATTTTGAAGTAATTGACACCCCAAATTGTAAAGTCGGCACCTTTTACTTGTATGAAGATCCTGGTAATATATGCACCATGTATTTTATCCTTGATGAACCTGATACCGTTTACCTTGGAAATGACAATTACAGTATACATGATAGTATAAGGTTTTTCCAATCAAATGTTTTAAACACTTATCCTTTAAATGAAAAAGTATGTTTAAAATATTATGCTATATCAGGTGAAGGCTGGTGCGGCGGCATAATATATTCTCCACCTCATCCTAATTGTGAGGGTGTAAGATATAAAATTATTAGTGCTACTCCTTTCACAACGTCCATAGAAAATTGGGATTCTCATGTAAATATATTTCCCAATCCATTTACAAATACAATAAATATTGTATTAAAGGAACAAGGAAAATACCATTACAAAATATTTAATACAATGGGACAATGTCTACAATCAAATATTTTTAATGGAACAAAAAAAGAATTATTCCTTGAAAATTTACCATCAAATAATATTTATATCCTAGAAGTTAATGATGATAATAAGACCTTCAAAACTAAGATAATTAAAGAATAAATTTTATTTTTGATATTCTGCTTAGGATCAGGTTTATCTTTAATTCTATTATGTAAAAGGATGTTCTACTACCATTTTAGTGGAAAGAATTATGAGCTACTTTGAAATACTAAGTATAGACAGGAGACCGGAGACAGAAGTGGATTCTCTACTGTCTTCGGACTTCCGACTTCGGTCAATATGCATATCATTTATAGTAAAGCTAAATCTTATCCACTAAATATGCAGTAGTACTATTTTTTTTTAAGTCAAGTTACTTTTATAAGCTAACCAAAGCATTCTAGACCATGAAAACAATTTATTGATTTAATCCTTCTTGTTTTTTAAATCATCGCGTATCGTATTTACCCACTTTGGAATGTCCATTTGGTGTGCAGCACTGCTTATCATGTGCGAGGAAATGGGGGTGGTAAGAAAAATATAGATAATAATAACTAGTGCTTTAACGATAACCCAAAAGTCGACAAACATGATGCATGCACCAGTTAATAATAAAAGAATTCCCAATGTCGTAGTTTTGGTTGAAGCATGTATACGCATGTAAAGATCCGGTAGCCGGATTATTCCAATGCTAGCTATCAGCATGAAAATAGAACCTAATAATAAAAAGATTACTACTATAATATCAATAATCATTACTTTTCTTTTTTAAGTATCTTGAAATAGCAACAGTAGCCAAAAACAAGACAAGTGTAACAACTAAAACAATATCTAAAAATATTTGATTATCTTTTAAAATGCTGAACACGATGACAAAACCCATGATTAGACAGGCCATTAAATCTAGAGCCACCACCCTGTCTGGTAAAGAAGGCCCTTTAACCAAGCGTATGAATGAGAGTATAAAAGAAAAAATTATGATCAATAAAGATATGTTAGCCCCAATTGTTATCATCTCACAAAAATTTTTAATGCCTTGTGTATTCTTTTTTCCAGGTTTTTAATTTCTTTTTTAAATTCATCCAAGTCTTTCACGTACATGGAATAGATATAAATTTTTTTTCTATCATCAGATAAATCAATTGTTAAAGTTCCCGGGGACATGGTGATTAAATTTACCAGGGTCAATATTTCATGATCTGATTCAACTTCCACGGGCAACTCGATAATCCCCGGCTTCATGTAAAAAGTAGGAGTAAGCACATCATAAGCGACCCGGGTGTTTGCTTGAACCAATTTCTTCAAATAATAGGGTATAAATGCTAAAAAGTGCCATAAGTCTTTTATCATGTTCATTTTTCTCCCTTTAATTAGTAGTTTAACATTTTCATCAAGTATTCAGAAGGATCCAACAATTGATTTGCTGCTTGTAAGCAAACATGGAAAAAGAAATTAGCCCCTATTCCTAGAATAATAGATAAAGTACCTAAAAAGACGGAAGGGAAAATAAGAGAGAATCCAGTCCTTGTATTTAATGATTTTGAAGGCTTTTCTGCAGGTTCTTTTTTCCAAAAAGCTTCATTCCAAATTTTTATCATTGAAAACAAAGTCAATAGGCTTACGATTAGTGAAACGGCTGCTATGATATAATTTTTGCTGTCAATACCTGCTTTAATAAGCACAAATTTGCCAACAAAACCTGATAGAGGTGGCACACCGGCCAAAGCCATGGCTGGAATGAAAAATAAAACTGCAACAAATGGCTTCTTTTTATAAAGATTCCCAAGGTCTTTCAAAAAAAATGAGTTTTCACTTTTATTGATTATACCCGAAACGAGAAAACCATTAGTTTTCGCAAAAATATTATGCACCATGAAGTAAATACTTCCCGCGATGGATAGGGTGGTGAATATTCCTAGACCCATGATCATGTAACCTATTTGGCTGATGATATGAAAAGACAAAATTCTTCTTACTTCCATCTGCGAGGCAGCCGTTAAGACCCCAATAAACATGGTGAATCCAGATATTATTATAAGCAAGAGATGCCAGAAACCAGGTTCTTGGACAAAAAGCAAGGTAAAGAAGCGAATCAAAACATAAACCCCTGTCTTTGTCAGAAGGCCAGTAAACAACGCGGTAACAGCCACGGGTGGCGTGTGGTATGATGCAGGCAACCAGTAAAAGAAAGGAAATATAGCCGATTTAATGCCCAGGGCTATAAAGAATAACATGGCAGATGAATTGACAAGAAAAGTATTTTCATGTGATCCTAGTTTCAATGAAAGTTCTGCCAGGTTTAACGTCCCCGTGATACTATATACCACGGCCACTCCCCCGAGATAAAAAAGTGAAGAAATTAAATTTAAAGTAAGGTATTTTATGCCTCCTTCCAATTGATTCTTAGACGCACCCAACACCATTAAACCGAAGGAAGCCATTAACATGACTTCAAGCCAAACGAACATGTTAAAAAGGTCACCGGTTAAAAATATACCATTAGTGCCCAGCAGGACGGCATGGAATAAGGTGAAAAAATGATTTGAATGTTTTTTTTTATCTATTCCTTCCCAGGCGTAGATGGATACTGAGAAACCTATTAAACCCGAGATCACGAGCATGATAACACTAAACAAATCAACCACCAGGGGAATGGCATATGGTGCTTCCCATCCTCCTGCTTGCATGACTTGAATACCATTGGTGAAAACATCATGAAATAGGAATATGGAATTTACAAGTAATAATGAAGCCCCTGCTATGCCAATGATTTTTTTTATCAATACATACTTACCGGTGAAAAGGAGCAAAATAA
>CAZOSQ010000192.1:0-6764 GCA_964582245.1 uncultured Bacteroidales bacterium
CATTATTGCTGCTCCAGCTTTTACGCTCTGCCTGACTTTTACTAAAATAGGTTTCGACGTTTAGTGTTAAATGTTAATACAGAACCGTCGAGCAAATTTCATATAGTGTTTAATGATTTTCGAGGTATATATAGCGTCCGCGGGGTGGATACCAATAAAATACATCCCGTTTGGCAGCTTATACAGGTCAATGGGTTCTGCATCAACATGTGCTTTCGTTGAAATCACTTGTCCCGTGATATCCATTATTTTTACCCGGCTTACTTTTATGTTGCCAAATTTACAGTAAAGTTTCCCCGATGTGGGATTGGGAAACAAAACAATCTCCCCGGGTGTAGATTTATTAATCCCCAATGGATTTTTCACGGTGATATTCATGCTGCAGGATGATGGATTTCCTATACCATCTACAACCGTCCATTGTATGGTTTCGGATCCCGGGTTGAAAACAGCGCCTTTTAAGGTTGAACTGTTGTTATAATCATTTGAAATGCTTGTTGCCCCGCAATTATCATTTGCCAGCAATAAGTCAAATTCATTGCCCTGTACCGTGTAACTTGTGTCTCCCGGGAGTAGATCAACAAATGTATCACTTTTACACGTTATGGATGGGGGGACAGTATCGTCAACGGCCACGTTAAATTTTACTTCCGAAGTGTTGCCGGAATTATCAGTAACTAAAAGCGTAACCATGTTATCGGCGCCGGAAACAGGTGTCCCTTGTTCGGGTTGTTGCCCTATGATTAACAATGTATCGCAATTATCCATAGCTTCGACATCTTCTTTATAGCTTGGCAATATAGCCATACATTGGCCGTCCCCTTTAATAATCACATTTTCATGGGAAGACAATATGGTTGGGGGTTCCATATCGGCTACCTTCACCTTGATATTTATGTTCAATATATTTCCGGCATCATCGGCAAAATCTATGGAAACTGCAATGCTATCGTCAACCACGGTACCCGGGGCAAGGGATTGGTCAACATCCAAGGTGTCATCGCAATTATCGCCCACGTCTAATAATGTCCCAAAATCCGGTATTATGCCAACGCAGGAGTCATTGGCTTCCAGTATATAATTTTCCGCGGGGTCAGCCCATACGGGTTTGATAGTGTCAATTACCGCCACGTTAAACCCTGCCTCGGTCTCATTGCCCCTTTCATCGGATATTGTAAGCGTCACCTGGTTGTTTTCTCCTGAAATCACGGTCCCCATTTCAGGCGTTTGTGTGATTGTAACCGCCGAACAATTATCCGACGCGGTAACATTGCCCGTGTAATCAGGAAGGATAGCTTCGCAGGTTGTATCTGCAAAAAGTGTTTTGTCCAGTGGCAATTGTGAAATGGCCGGGGCTATATCGTCGATTACCAGCAACCCGTTATCAGTGGTATCGGAATATTGCGGGTTTGATACTATACAACGATATTGAAACCCGTCCATCGATTCATTTACATTAATTGAAATAGAAGAGGTGTGTGTTCCCGAATATGTCGTGTTGTCAGAGAGGTTTAAAAAAGAAGCACCATTGTCATTGCTTACCTGCCATTGGTATGTCCTTATGCTATTGCCCGAGAAGGAAAACCCAGTTGCCGCATCTACACAAGCTACTTGTTTTACCGTTGGCTGCGTGGTGATGGTGATGGGATTAAAAGAGGTGTATTTATAAAAATGGGCTTCATATCCAACAATAAGCCCGTTATTGCCAAGATCCACGGGAAACCCAAATTCCCCATCTGCCTGGGAAATAGCAATTTTATCGGTCTCGGTTGCATTAACCCAACCCGATGCTGGTTTTTTATAGAAGTAAACGGACCCATCCTTTTCAACTTTTCGTTTTGTGCCAACAACTATTGTATCGTTATAGATACTTAAGGAGGAGCCGAACATATCAAAATCAGCTTTATCGGAAGCAGACAAGACGGCTGTTTGGGTCATGTCGGACCAACCACCGGCAGGCTTTTCGAATACATAAGCACGGCCAATAAATGTCCCGTAACCGGGCCCGCCAACCACAATTACATCTCCCTGGATATCCAAATATCCCCCAAAACCCAAGGCTGGTATGGTTTGGTTATGGGTTGGGCTTAATTTAGCTGTATAAATCCATTCGTCACCAGATTCGGTAAAAATATATGCTGCCCCTTTTGCATCTGCTTTTGGGGCGCCTATGGCCATTGTCCCATTGGAAATGGAGACAAAAGAACCAAAATAACCACCTGCTGGCCCGGCTGTTACAGATTTATCCGAAGATACCGATTCCCAGCCTGTAGATGGTTTTTTAAAAAGATATACATATCCCGGGTAACTCTCGCTTTGATTGTGTCCGGGAGCGCCTATTGATATGATATCACCTTCAATAGCCACGCTTTTTCCAAATTGATCAAATTCACCTCCACCTTGAGCTTTCAATTTAGCTGTTTCATCCATGTCTGTCCATCCACCTGCAGGCTTTGTAAATACATAGGCCGAACCACTGTAACTCCCATTCTCATCATCGTGCATAGCTCCAACAACCACGTAATCACCAGAGATATCTACTGAAAGGCCAAACTTGTCATCCTGTGCGCCATCTGAGGCCGTTAACCGGGCCACTTTTTGCCAGGTGGTATCGGTACTGTTGTATTTCATCACGTAGGCACATCCTAGATCATCATTATAACCAGGCGCACCGGCAACAGCATAATCACCATCTATGGCAACAGACCTTCCCAGATCTTCCGACCCGCTATCGTTTATCTTTGTTATTTGACACCATGCCTGGGCATGAATAAAAGGTGTAGATACAAAAAGAAACGCTCCGAGAATAATAATTTTCATATGTTTAAAAAATGCGGTTAAGATAATAATTTGCCACGCCTTTATAATCATTGATCGTGTGTGTCTCAAGAATACATCAGACATGGTCTGTTTCATTTTATCCATAAGTTTATTTTTTAGTAAGTACAGGTGAATCTTTATGATTTTATTCAACCTGTTTTAAATTTTATTTTAAATCATAGTATGTATTAATACTTTATGAGTTTTAAGGTGGAAGTATGTGTTTAGGGAGATACTGAATGTCCCACCGGTAAAAAGAGTGTCAAGCACATCGCCAAAATGAATATAAGAATCAACGCCATTAAACCAAGCGGCTGAATCACAGTTTATGCCCGGTAGATATCGTATTTTATTAACATTGCCATCAAAATTATTCCCGGATGTGTCGCTGGCATTATTATGGTCAAATGTCCAGTGTGCGACAGGTTTCTGGGCGTATGCTCCTGCACATATAAATATAAAAAGTGATAAAACGGTAAGAAAGCGTAACTTTGTTTTCATCATAATAAAATTAATTTTATTCCTTTCAGTCATGAAATCGCTTCGCTAAGTTCAAAGGTATGATGGAACATCCATGTTAATGATTTTTTTATAAATGTGTTTGTGTTTTGTAAACATGGATGTTTCATAATTCTAAAATTTATTATCTTATTATGTTTTTATCTAAAAAAATACAAGGATATGCGGAATAGCATAGCCCTGTATTTTTTTGGGGATTAGTTATGATTTAAATCAATCCTGGTTCATTATATGCTATTCAATGGGTAGTACGGGTTTTTGTGCGCCATATCCTTCCACGGCACCAAATAATTTTAAAGTTTCTTTAAAAGGATACTTGTTCGCAAAGAAAGTAACGTCTATAGTACTGGTTGCCTGCTTGTTTTGCCCCAATACTTCCCTTATCTGGTTCATTTCGGAATCGGGGTTGTACTCGGTCATGATCTCGGAGGCCATGGTAAGGAAATTTTCCAGGTATGTTTTGTCCACAGGCAGGTCTACTTGTTTTTTCACGTTGCCGGAAGCACTTGTTAGATGGTCTACATCCTCAAATTGATCGGGAGAAAGATGGACAAGTTTCCCGTTTGCCAATTTGGTATCGAGATCCCCTTTCCTGTTTGCCCAAAACAGGTTGTTGTCAATTTTGGATATGTTTACTTTATTCCAATGCCGGATGCCAGGGCCTGAAGAATAAGCGATCAGGTTATTATGATAACTAAAATTGGCATCTTCACGGGTTTGTATCGCTTGTCCACCGGTTTCATTCATGAAGGAATTGCCAAAAGTAAACACGAACGTGTTATGGTGCACCTCGATATCTTTGGGTGACCCTGGCAACCCCGCACATTCCACGCCATCCATGGCACAAGCGACAAAGACATTGTTGGTTATTTCAATTTTACCATCTTGTTTATTGTTTTGCATGACGCCTATGCCACCCTTGCTCATGTTGACAAAGACATTGTTGGATATTCTCCTGTCGTTTCCCAAAACATAGACACCCATTCTTTGAGGTGTTCCACCCTGGTTGGTCAATTGCATGTAACCAGACAGTATCCCATCAGGTTTTTCATTGCCGTATTCCTGCTGTTCGCCCATATCCATCAAGAAACCATCGATGACCACGGGGCCATCGGCATCCCTTGTAATTTTGAAAAATTGATGTTCCGTTTTATGAGATTCAGGTTTGGCCTGGATCACTGTTGTATTGTTTATTATGTCCCTCTTGCTAAAGTCTTCCGAGAAGCTGCCATATAAACCTATAGGTTTGTCGATGGTAAAAGCACAAACATCAAAAGTGCCCGAATAGGTCCCGGCCGCGACAAAAATTTTATCCCCAGGGCTTGCCTTTTCTATTGCCTTATCGATGTTTTTCATGGGGGATCCTTTACTGCCATCATTGCGATTGCTGCCAGACATGGACACGTAGATTGTTTTCCCACTCAATGTTTTGTCTTCCTCTTTGTTTTGCGCGGAAGGGGAACTTGATGTGCTTTCATCTTTTTTTTCATCTTTTATGACCTTTTGGGTTTTGCTTTTTAGTTTTCCCACGTTCACCTGGGAGTATCCAATTAAGGATAATGAAAGAAAAAGAAGTACTAAATTTTTTTTCATGATGGTAGGAGATTAAATTAATTATTAGGGTTTAAAATTTAGCTTTAAAAATATATTCTTTATCACAAAACAACAAAGGATAAAAAGTATCGTATTATAATTTAGCACTCATTTTGCGCTTCAACAACATCATCCTTTCATCATTGTTTCCCAATAATTCAAACCCAAAATTTTCAGCAATAAAATCGAATGTCTGATCATGGAAAAATGAAACATGGGTAAAATCTTTGGCATAGTACCAGCTTGTAAATGCTTCGTTCGTTTTCCAGGTCTCCGTCATGACAATTAACAAGCCACCGGGTTTTAAAAGGTTCTTAATTTTGTTTATTTCTTCTGCCGGGGTGAAAAAATGTTCGAAACATTCGGTGGCGAAGATATAATCGTATTGTTTTGTAGGTATTTCAGGAAAAAAAAGGATCGTAATTGTCGCATGTAAATCCTTTTTGTTCTATTAGAAGACTCAATGTCGGGGCAGGGCCACAACCAAAATCAAGGCCATGCATATCTTTTTTCAATAAAGGTAGGGCAGGTTCAATGGCATGGTTTAAAAAATTAACATATCCCTCGTGCTGAATCCCGTTATTATGGGTGAGATATCTTTCTTTTTCATTTTCTTTAGATGGCAAGAAACGTGTTTCGGTAAAAATCAGCCTACATTTGCCACATTCCCGGTATGCCCTTTCATCAGGATCTCCCACCGCTTTGAACGTCCCCTTGTTGTTACATAATGGACATGTTAGCATACTTGATGGTTTTGAATGGTTGCCTGTTGCTTGTTGAGGCTGCTGTCATTTTTCCTGCTTTGCATGTCAAAAAGAATTTAAAAATGATGTTGGTTTACCGCTATGCGTAAGGTTCAGCCTGTGCATGGCGCGGGTGCAGGCAACATAAAGCATTTGCCTGTCGGGTTCGGTATGATAATTTTTTTTGGTTGCAAAAGGTACGATTACACTATCGAACTCCAAACCTTTGGCCAGGTGCGCCGTGGTAACCACGATGCCGTGTCCAAAAGCAACGCTCAGGGCATTCAGCAAGCCAATTGAATATTCCCCGTTCAATGCTTGGTAGAGGCTGTCTGCCTGGGGTTGTGTCTTGCAGATTATGCCCAGTGAATTGTAGTCGCTTTCCAGGAAACGGTTTATCAGCAGTTTTATATGATTCAATTCTTCATTTTCACTCTTAAACGAAAAAACTCCCGGTTCTTCCCCGTGCCGCTCTATAGCTTCTATGTCATCGTTTTGCCTGATCTTTTTCGTGAACCGGGTTATTTCGTACGTGGAACGGTAGCTCTTCAACATGGTCATGCAGGTGGCATCTGAAAATATGCTTTTAATGGTTTCAAGTCCCGATGAGCTGAATGGGTTGACCGATTGGTTTATGTCGCCCAGGATGGTTTTTTTACAGGGGAACAATGTTCTCAAGATCTTGTACTGGACAGCAGAATAATCCTGCATTTCGTCAACGACCAAGTGTTTCACATGTGAATAAACCTTTAAACCTTCCAGCTTCATTTTTAAATACAACAGCGGGTATACATCGGCGTACTCATATACCGAACCTTTTCTTATTTTTAGTAAATCGGGTCTTTCCAGCCAGTTGTAGAATCCTTTGTAAAGCATCCGCAGGTTTGTTGACGGGAACATTTTGCGGATCGCGGTGTGCAGTTGTGTACGTTCTTTGCCCATAACTTCGTACCGGTAATGAATAAATACATTGTTCACGATATCACGGACAACCTCGTTGAACCGATTGAGTATGGGCTTACGGCCGTGTTTTTGAAACGATTCTTTTATAAACCAGGCTGGAACGGGTTTTCTGCCTACCATTATATC
>CAZOSQ010000193.1:0-6752 GCA_964582245.1 uncultured Bacteroidales bacterium
AACATTCCAATGACAGTTGCCGTAAATAATTTCCCAACAGAAGCCATATGGTTGGCTTGCATTGGGTTTGCCCGAATTTCTCCTGTTTTTCCTTCAGCAATATTTATGTCAATTCTTAATTTTTCAGAATGAACAAGCAGGTAAGCATTCTTTACTTTTTCATCATTTTGTACTTGCTGCCTGAATTTGGACTCGATTTTTTCCTGTACCGTAGATATCTTTTCCATTCTTTATCATTTGATTTAAAATCGTTGATGTGCAGGTTATTCCCTAAATACCCTGTAACTTATTTATAATTTTGTGATTGTAAAAAAATTAAATTTATGCTCATCTCTTTATCGTTTTCACAATCCTACAAAATATCCCCCTAAAAAACAATGCCTGACAACCATTTTAATAAACATTTCATTAACAAAATCCTACCCATCCCCTTTCCTCGATTTCAACCATCAACTCAGTGATTAACTCCTTCATCGATTCCCGGGTACTCTTTTCCACGTTATAGTATTTGACCCGGGAGCCATCGGCAGAAATATTCCCCGTTTTCCTTTAAAATGAAGTTTGGAGATTTGGATAACAGGATGGATTAAAGGGATTATTGTCTTACCAGTTCGCGATATTTTTCCAGAAATTCCATTACCATTTCGTTGTAGGCACCAGGATTATCCGCTGTTACTTCATGTGTGGTTCCCGGGACTTTTAAAAATTGACTGTTTGGCATACAATTTTCAAGCTCAAAAATGATCAATTGGAACATCTTGCGGCTATTGTCCCCGGCCAGGAGCAAGGTGGGAGTTTCTATTTTTTCGGCATCTTTACATGTGAATGGCGTAAAAAAATCGGGACTGGATGTTTCCACCTTAAATTCACAGGCGTTGTCCATGACCAGGCTCCGGTATTGTGGGGGAAATTGGTCAAAAGCACCATCTTCCACGACACCATCAACAAATATCTTCACGCCATCTTTCATTTTTCCCCGGGCAAGCATCTCTCTTGCAGGCTTCCATATTTTAGACAGGAATTCATCCCGCAACATGCGCCCTTCCTGATGGTTTTCAAGGAGAGCCAAAACCGGGGGTTCTCCCAATACCAAAGAACGCACACGTTCCGGATGACGTGCAGCCAGAAACAACCCCGTGTAAGCCCCATAAGAAGTGCCGACGATGTGGGCAGATTCCAAACCTAAACCTGTTATAAGTCCTGCAAGGTCATCCGCGTGAAGGACTGCTGAATAATCGGTCTCGTTTCCACTGCATTGGTTGGGATAGTGATAGCGCCGGCTGTAAGATATTACCCGATATGCTTTAGCGAATGTATCCATCTGTAGTTCCCAACTGCGATAATCACCAAGCGTGCCATGTACCAGCACAACCGGTTCTCCTTGTCCCTTCCCGATATATTCAAATTGCCTTTTTTTAACCTCTAAATTTGCCATTTTTCTCCTCCGTTTTCACGACCTGAGATGTTATCCCTTTTTATGGAATAGTCAAAAAGCATTCCGAAACCATGTTTATATAAAAATATATATTAAATCAAGGTTAAATCAAGAGACAATGTAGATATTTTTCTCTAAAAGTTCTTTTTTTGTAACTGAACCTTTGTGGCTATTTTAACCAAAGTTGTTAAAGGTATCGCTCCTCCCGGGGCTATGGTGATATTTTTAGGACTTTCCTTGTTACAAAGGTTTCGCCCCCCTGGGGCTTTTACAAAAAAACCACACCACCACCGTACAGTTCGCCTGTGTAGTTGAGTCATTTTTAAAGCCCCCTTTCATTTACATGGGTATAGCAATGTTTTATTTTAATTGATCAATAGCTGTTTGTAATGTCCTGTCAATTCCCGCGTTAATTTCCGTAAGAGCATTTTTATGATAAATATCCGGGGGTAGTCGAATGCCTTCATATGATTTGCCATCAAAAAATTCAACCTTTTGAGGTGCAAGGGTGTAAAACCAACCATTTGCCAATTCCCTTCTTGTTTAAAACAATCTTCTTTTTTCCGACACTAATTTCTGTCATTCTACTCCTTTCATCCGTACAAAATTTATTTTTAATGGTCGGATGGAACATCCATGTTACGAAATTATATTACCTTCGGTGAGCTCACCGCCCATGCGGTTCGGTTCATTCGTGTTTACCTTCGGTGAGCTCGCAAGCTCGGTTGTGTATGAAATACATGGATGTTTCATAATGTTTCTCAACTTTAAGGGTGGTGCCTGTCTCTATTTTATTTTCACTGCAAAAATCAAAAAAGTCTTTTTCAAATCCAGTGATACGGCAAACAATGAATTTTTCACCAGGTAATGTATCTGATAAGAAAATAAATGGCATTTTGCAAAAAACTTAAATGCATTTATTCCCGAAAATTCAGCACAAAACCAATTAATTAAGTAGTATAAGATTTAACACCCTTTTTCTTCTCTTTCAAGTTTTTTAATAGGGTTAAATCGAAATATCCCGATTTACTGAGCCCTTTTGCAACATTGTCAATAAATTCTCTTTCAAGCGGGGCTTTGATATGTATATCTGCTGTATTCATCACGGAATTTGCATGGGACAAAATTATCTGCTGGTGGGCTTTGACCCGATCATAGGCTGATATGTCCCCCAGCACCTTTAGTATATGGCCAAGCACGATATAATCATTTTGACCGTACGACTCAACAGGGCTTAACGTAAGGCTTAACATCGATTTAAAACTATGTTTTTTAAAGATAATTTCCGCGTTCCCGTTTTTATTTTTTAAACTGGTCCTTTTTTCATGATTGATGAAAAGAGAAAGTAATTCGCCCAGGTAATCAAGACATATAATGGCAATTCCAGGGTCGTTTATTCCCGGGCTAAGACCCTTCACGGCCACTTCCCTTAATTGCCTGTATCCGTAAAAATAGTTTTCCCGCACATTCTCACCGGAATAAAAATTAAAAGTTTCCCTGATCCTGTTCAAAATCTTTTCATCATCTATTTTCCTGTTAAGGTAAAAAAGATCGTGGCCTTTTAACAAGTAAGATCCATAAAATGGCGATACTTTGAGTTTTAAATTTTCTTCTTTAAGGATCCTTAATAATCGCTGAGAAGACACATGCTGAAAATACCCGCTTTTATCAGCTTTGTATACATGCCATTCTTTAATATCGGTATTGTTTTCTTCTTCAAGTTCATCCGAACTATCATATAAAGCGTTTCTTGTCCGCATGAAAATTCTTTGTGCCACGTTGGTGATCCTCACGGAATTTGATATGTTCTGGATGAAAAAGATAAAAAGGCCAATACAGATTATCAATAAAATGATGCTCGCGAAAACATTGAAATGAGGAACCCTGGAAAATTCGCCGCGATTATCGATCTGAACAAGGCTTATCATGATATACAGGATTGTGCCCACGTATATCCCAAGAATAACCTGGTTGTCCTTTTTATTGATAAATCCTTCGATCACCTTAGGAGAGTAGTTTGAAGAAGCCTGGTTTACCACGACCATCACCATCGAAAAACTAAAAACTGTAAGGGATATGGTCCCTGTCAACATGGCTGAAAGAAGGGCGCGGACGGTTGCCGCTTCACGAAAATCCAGGAAATTAATCGCTCCCAGCAGGTTTCTTCCAAATGAAACCCGCTCCACGTAAACCAAGCCAATAGCCAACACTACCAATCCAAACGTGATAACGCTTGGTAGAAAGGCGATGCTATTGATAAACAAGTTGTAACCTTTTGTAATTTTTGAGAATATCATCTGTTTATATTCTAATTTTCAATGGTCAGATGGAACACCCATGATAATCATTTTCGTGTGTGATTAAAAAATCATGGGTGTTTCATTTTATGAGAAAACATCCAATTTCAGGAAAAAGTTGAATCCGCCATGTGAATTATTGTGCCTTCTATCAATCAATATTTTCGGGTAATCGTGTTTTCCCGGCAGGCAGACAAATATATTCAAATTATAATTGAGGCACTAATTACCACGCAGACTTGGCATTTCGCAATTGAACATGTAGTGGCCCTTAAAATATTTCTCACTAAGATCCTTACCTGCTTCATACTTGCGAATCACTACTTCAACCCATTGACAATTTCAAGACCGGGTCAGAGTCCATTTTTTGATGCCCTGGTATTGAGGAGTGGTTGAAAACCGTTTACATATAATTAATTGAAAATAAATTAATTATAGCCTAAATCCAAGGCAGTACCTTTTAATGATTCAAAGATGGAAAAAACAAGATTAAATCACAATTATTTTATGATGCAATACCTTGTTTTCCTGTTCTATCAATATAAAATATACACCCGGGCCAAACCCTTCGGCCGAAATTGAAATATGTTGCCTGCCTGTATGTTTCAACCAAACCGGGATACCTTTTGAATTGAAGATGCTGATTTTCCTTTGGGTATGTTCACCCTCACCGCCAAAATCAATATGCAGTTCTTTATTCACCGGGTTAGGATATATATTTACCCATGATGCTGTTTTTTCTTCAACCGGGTTGTTATTGGACACGGTAATTTCTATATTATCTTTAGAATAACAATTGTTTTTCTTTTTATTGATAATCTCAACCCAATATGAAAAATTTCCCGGGCCAAGATCTGCGCCGTTTAACGTGATGGAGAAAGTTGTATCGCCTGTGTTCCATAAGTAACTGTATGTCGAATAAATTTCATTACATTGATTGGCGTGTAATACCAACGAGTCATTAGTGGTTATTGCATTCGTATCCGCGATAATATTGGCGATACAGCTATTATGATGGATTTGTATAGCGCCATCGCCCTTGCAGCCCCGGTCATCTGTCACGGTTACATAGTACCAGTCGCCAGTCGTGATAAAGATGGATTGTGTAGTATCGTTGGTATTCCATTTATAACTTATGGCATCTCCGGCAGATATCTCAATTGAGTCGAGTCCGCTGTTGAAACAATAATCAGTTATGGGCGCTGCCACGGGTGAAGAAAATGTGACATTGATGCTGTCGGTAAACTCCTTCGCCCCTGATGTTACCGTTACGGTGTAGGTTCGCGTGCCGGCACCGGAACCTGTTGTGTCAACCCATATTGCCTGTGTGTCAGCACCCGTTGACCATTGGTAGCTGTCAAAACCCTCTCCGGCATTAATGCGATATCCCTCATCGGCACAAAGGCTTACATCCTCACCGAGGCTAAAAGAAACTTCGCTGTCAAATTCCACAGCACCCATGTCGGGTGTGGAAGCATCACGCGCATTCCCATATATATCTTTTGTTATTTGCGCAACCGGGGTTGCCGTGTTATTGCATAATGCATTCGTTGTAAACAGATCTGAAAAAGAAGCAAAGTCGGGATGCACTGCATACGAAGAGCCACCAAAACCGCTTGCTGTTTCCCATGCACTCAGGGTTGGATAATTGACATTCAACCAATGAACAATATCCTCACCGGTGGTATAGAAATTGTTATACTCGCAAGCTGCCAACTGTGAATTATCGTACCAACATTTAAAAACCAGCCCCCCTGTATGATTGGCAATAATATTATTCCGAATCTCAACAAATTTTGAATTATGTGTTACATCAATTGCAATTGATGGGGTTTTTGAATCCAGATAAACGGAATTATAATAAATTTCCGTGTAATACCCAGCCTGATGAATAGCTTCAGCTTTGCCATGATTTGATTTGATACTAATACTAATACTATTATTGGCTATGACATTATAATTCCCTTGGTTATTAAGAGAAATTGCTGCGGCATTTTCATCTCTTTCTACTACAATCCTATTCCCAGTGATATAAGCGGAATCTGAATAACTATCTGAGATAGCCACAAAATCAAATGCAACAGGGTTATTATTTGTAATTACATTATTTTTAATAACCTGGCCTAATTGATAGGTAATGGAAATAGTTTGGGCAGCCTGGTTTTCAAACCGGTTTCCAACAATGCTGTTCCCGGTTTCTTTCGCATTTTTATTCCCTTTGATTAACAGCCCATAACTTCCCTGCAAGAAAGCATTTCCAAGAATTACATTCCCTGTGTCCCGCATGGTATTGTCTTCGGTAAAATGAACCAGGGCTTTATTTATATCATCATCGGTAGCAGATATACCACTGATGATACAGTTCTCGAAACGATTGTTGACAGCCCCGCCATCTATGGCAATAGCCGTTGCATATTCACTATCCTCTGCCCGGATATGCATTTGTTTAAAAATAACCCTGTCAGCTCCTGCAAGTTGTACCGTATAATTGGCTGCCGAATCAGCTTCCCAGGATAAAACCACAGCAGTACTATCACCCGGTTGCGATTGGAAAACAATGCTGTCGTTGCTGGTATAACCGGGTATTTCATGTCTTAGGCAAATCTGCTCGGAATAGGTTCCCGGTTCAACCAGGAAAACAACAGAACTATCAACTCCACAATTATAAAGTGCTGCCACGGCATCACCGAACGAAATAAAATCACCACTCTCCCCAATGGTATAAGTTCCTTTAAGCACCCCGGGACAGGTTGAGGTAAATTCATCGGCCCCAATATCGGGATTGGTTGGATTTCTTGGTTCACCATCAATATCTTCCGTCACAAACCACAGGGGGTATCCTGTGCTGTCCAATGCCAGGGAGTTGGTATGCAGGCCAGTTTCAGAGGTAAAAACAGGTAGCAGAGAAACGGAATTGGCATCCATGCCGGATGTTGTTTGCCATTCTTCCAGCGTGTAGCAGGCTGTATTGTCCCATTCCCCGATGGGGTTTCCTCCAGCACTATACAAACAGTTGTAAT
>CAZOSQ010000194.1:0-4081 GCA_964582245.1 uncultured Bacteroidales bacterium
CATAGCCCTGGTTATTTTTTCTACTCAAATACGTGATGCTTTTGGTTTTGAAATAGACACAGTACCAGCAAATTTTATTGAAAAATGGAAATTGTACTTTTCATCGATTCATGAAATTAATTATAAAGCACTTTCCATTACAATACTTACTATTGCAATTGGTTTTTTTTCAAAAAAAATAACCACAAAAGTACCTGGTTCCATAATATCTATCCTGATTTTTACATTTGCTGTTGCCTGGTTCAAGCTTCCTGTAAAAACAATTGAATCATTTTTTGGTGAAATACCCGGTAGCATTCAATTTCAATTACCTCAATTTCAAATAACAGAATTGGGTAGCTACCTGGCTCCTGCATTAACAATCGCAATACTTGGAGGGCTGGAATCATTATTGTCTGCCGTAGTATCCGATGGTATGATTGGTGGGCATCACCGGTCAAATACTGAATTAATTGGCCAGGGTATTGCAAATATTATTCCCCCCTTTTTTGGTGGAATACCGGCAACCGGGGCAATTGCACGAACAGCCACTAATGTAAAAAATGGAGGCAGAACACCAATTTCCGGTATAGTTCATGCAATTACTTTGTTGCTAATAATGCTTTTACTCGGGAAATGGGCAAAATTAATTCCCATGTCCTGTCTGGCCGGGATTCTTATTGTAGTTGCTTATAATATGAGCGAATGGCGTTCCTTTCTATCAATAGTAAAAAGTACATCCTTTTTTGATATAATCATATTGCTTTCAACTTTTCTGTTAACAGTTCTTGTTGACTTAACCATTGCAATAGAGATTGGGGTCGTACTGTCAGCAGTATTGTTTATGAGGCGAATGGCTGACATCAGCAGTAAAAACTATGCTAACAACATTGATAGCGATGTAATAGAGGATTATTCCAAAATACCAAAAGGTATAAACGTTTATGAAATATCCGGTCCATTGTTTTTTGCGTCTGCTCGGCAATATTCACAGCTCATAGAAACCATTGGGATAAAAAGTAAAATATTAATTATCAGGATGCGCCATGTATCCTTTATTGACCTGACTGGCATAAGAAATCTTAAAGAAGCTATAAAAGCATTGAAAAGTAGTAATGTGGAGGTTGTGCTTTCCGGTACAAATTCAGAAGTAAGTAAAAACTTATTAAAACATAATGTTATAAATGAATCAAACATCTTCAACTCGTTTGATGAGGCTATGGTTTACGCCAACATTAAAATCGAACAGAACTATGCGAGTTAAATGAATAAAAAATAGATATGCAACTAACAGTCTTAACCGATAATTGTGCCGGCGCAGGTTTCCTTGCTGAACATGGACTTTCATACCTGATTAGTCATGAAGGGCATAAAATTCTTTTTGATACAGGGTATACAGATGTTTTTCTGAAGAATGCAGCAAAACTTGAAATTGATATTCACAATGAAGTAAATACAGTTGTACTCAGTCATGGTCACTGGGACCATGGAGATGGTTTATCCTTTCTTGAAGCGAAAAGGTTGATAACACATCCTTTGGCCTTTATGGAAAGATTTCGGGGTAATGATAATAGTTATATAGGTCTAAATATGACCAAAGATGAGCTTGAAAATAAGTATAATCTGGTAACTACCCGTGAACCATTTATAATATCAGACAATATTTACTTCCTGGGAGAAATACCCCGGCAAACCG
Source organism: uncultured Bacteroidales bacterium (assembly GCA_964582245.1). Lineage (GTDB taxonomy): Bacteria > Bacteroidota > Bacteroidia > Bacteroidales > CAZOSQ01 > CAZOSQ01. The sequence goes on from CAZOSQ010000194.1 coordinate 1,676, forward strand.
AATTTGAATCTAAAACCACACCTTTTGTCGACAAACACAATAAACCCGATTTTGTGCCTGACGATTCTGCCATTTGCATTGTGCAGAATGACGAATTAATTGTTGTAAGCGGATGCGCCCATTCAGGTATTTGTAATACAATACTGCATGCACAGAAGGTTAGTGGAGTCACAAAAGTAAAAGCTGTAATTGGTGGTTTTCATCTAAAGACAGACAATAAACAAACAAAAGAAACAATCAGATTTTTTAAAAACCAAAATATCGAAAATGTATTTCCATCACATTGTACAGAATTAGATGCGCTTGTTGCTTTTCGAAAGGAATTCAATATTTCACAGGTTAAAACAGGAACAATTTTCAATTTTTAAATGAAAAAAGAACAGATAATAATTAATCCAATTGGTATTATTCATACACCTCATAACGATGTAAACAATATGCCCATACAGCCCATTGCCGCAAAAGGAATTAAAGGGTATATCGAGTTATACCCGGAATATACAGAGGGTTTGACCGACCTTGATGGGTTTTCACACATAATCTTGTTGTATCATTTTCACAAAATACAAGGATATAAATTAATGGTTAAACCATTCATGGATGATAAAGAGCATGGAATATTCTCATGTAAAGCTCCTAAACGACCAAATGCCATAGGAACTTCAACAGTAAAACTTATTGGCATTGAAAATAATATTGTTCATATCGAAATGGTAGATATGCTTAACGGTACACCCCTAATAGATATAAAACCTTTTTTTCCAAAATATGATAATCGCCTTAATGCAGTAGCAGGGTGGCTGGATGAAAAAGGAATAATTCCAATTGAAGAAATGAAGTCTGATGAACGTTTTAATATTTAAATTATGGAAACAAATGTATGTAAAAACTACAAGGCTTGCCCAATATTTACCGGGACGTTAAAAGGCAAAGAAATAACCTCAAATGGTTATGGAAAGCAATATTGCGAAGCTGGCGAAAGCGGATGGACAAAATGTAAGCGTTTTCTGGTAAAAGAGAAGACAGGCAAATGTCCACCTGATTTATTGCCTAATTCTTTTAAATCTGTCGAAGAAATTATTGCTGTTATGCAGTAAAGTATTAATAATTTAAAATAATGACCATGAAAAAGATGACAATCACTTTTTTCAGTTGCTTACTTCTGCTTACAACAGCTTGTGCGCAGGAAAACAGCATGGATAAAAATTCAAAATCAGCAAAGATTAAATTTTCTGAAATCGTTCACAATTATGGCGAAATTGAATTAAACGGTGATGGAACTTGCGAATTCAAATTTACCAACGAAGGAACAGAAACATTGTTACTTTCCAATGTTCGTTCATCCTGTGGCTGTACTGTTCCTGCCTGGCCTAAAGACCCGATTAAAAAGGGGGAGCAAGCTGTAATAAAGGTAAAGTACAATACGGTACGAGCAGGAAGTTTTAACAAAAGCATTACGGTTTATTCTAATGGCTCAGAACAGCCGATAATATTAAGAATAAAAGGAACAGTAGTTAATAAAAAAGGATAATACTATGGCAAAAAAAATAATTATAATTGGTGGTTCGGCAGCTGGCCCAAAAGCAGCTGCAAGGGCAAGAAGAATGGATGAAACCGCAGAAATAACCATGTTTCAAAAAAGCCCGGATTTATCAATGGCATCATGTGGATACCCCTATTTTGTAGGCGGTTTTTTCGATGACAGAAATAAACTACTTTGCACGCCTACAGGTGTAGTGCGTGATCCAAAATTCTATTGGAATGCTAAAGGAATAGTGGCAAAGGTAAATACTGAGGTTACTAAAATAGATACTACGAATAAAAGGATAGAATTTATTGACCTTTTGAGTAATGAAAAGGGTTCACAAGAATACGATAAGTTAATAATAACGACTGGAGCAACCGCCAATATGCCTCCTATTCCTGGAACCAACCTTGAGGGTATAACGACTTTACAGTCGATGCAAGATGCCGATTACTTGCGTAAAATAAGGGATGAAGGTAAAATAAAAAAGGCTGTTGTAATTGGTGGCGGTTTAATTGGTATCGAAACCCTCGAAGCTTTACACCTGGCAGGTATTGAACTTACCATGATTGAATTATTGCCCCAGCTCCTTACATTTCTCGATTGGAAGATGGCTAAGTTGGTTGAGAACTACCTCAAGACTAAGGCTAATGTTATTACAAAAAATGGTGTAGCAGAATTTCTTGGAAAGGAAGGTAAGCTTTCAGGTGTAAAACTTCAAAACGGAACTGAAATTCCATGTGAATTAGCTGTGGTTGCTATTGGTGTAAAACCAAATGTTAAACTTGCAAAAGAAGCGGGTCTGAAGATTGGCGAATGAGGGGGAATTGTTGTTGATGAACAACTGCAAACATTCGTCCCCGACGTTACCGCTGCGGTCC
>CAZOSQ010000194.1:4091-6738 GCA_964582245.1 uncultured Bacteroidales bacterium
CATGCAAACATCTGTCCCCGATGCTTATGCATCGGGCGATTGCTGTGAAATAAAAAACCTTATTACAGGTAAAAATGTGCTTGCACCTTATGGCGACCTCGCTAATCTTGAAGGACGTGTGGCTGGCGAAAATGTTATTAAAGGGAATATTGCCACTTTTCCAGGAACACAACAAACAGGAATCTGTAAACTGTTCGATTATGGTATTGGAATAACAGGGTTGTCAGAAACCAAAGCACAAGAAGCCGGAATTGACTTTGTGAAAGTAGTAAATGCAAGCCCCGATAAACCGGGATTTATGGAAGGGAAACTGTTAATTACCAAACTGCTTGCTGATAAAAACTCAGGAAGAATTTTGGGTGCGCAATGTATTGGCCCAGGTGATGTAAGCAAGCAACTGGCTATTTGGGCAACTGCCATAAAAGGTGGTTTAACTGTTGATGACATGGTAAACGCAGACCTTCCTTACGCTCCGCCTTTTTCTTTGGCTATTGACCACAGCATTGCATCGGCTCATATTTTACAAAATAAAATGAACGGTATTTTTGAGGGTATATCATCTTTAGAATTAAAAGAAAAACTGGATAAGAAAGAGGACATGTTTTTACTTGATGCACGTGGGGCTGATGAGTACGAACAAACTCGATTGGGTATTGGAGAGACATTAATCCCGATAGGAATGCTTCGTAAAAGGTTAAATGAACTACCGGAAGATAAAAGAAAAGAGATAGTTACATTTTGTAAAATTTCATTACGTGGATACGAAGCTGCGGTTTTATTACAAGCACATGGATACACTAATGTAAAAGTTTTAGAAGGGGGGATAATGGCTTGGCCATTTGAGAAGGAAAAATAGATTATATGGGGATAAATTTTTTCAATGAAAAAGCAAAAGATTGGGATAATAAGCCAAATAGAATCATCATGGCTGAGAAGTTTGCTCGTAGCATTAGATAATCTATTTTGAAACAAAGGTTCTCAACCGCATTCGAATATGGATGTGGAACAGGTAATGTGAGCCTTTGTTTGAAAGATTGTTTTGATACAATAATTCTTGCCGATTCTTCTATTGGTATGATTGAGGAAGCTCAAAAAAACGTTTATTGATGATTTGTTTAAGCAAAACAACTTAAAAACTATAAAATATCATGTGTTTCATGAAATAACAAGAAAACACACTGGTATATCCAAGACATACCCAATTTTTATTGCTAATGCAGTAAAAATATAATGAACATACATCAAATTTATTTGTTCTCTAATAAGAATATTTCTCCTTAAAGAAATTATATAATGAAGCAATTGGCAGAACAAATAAGCGAAAAGATAAAAAGCAAAGGTTTAATAGTAACGCCTCAGCGAATGGCAGTATTAAAAGCTGTTTATGAGCTTAATAACCATCCAACAGCGGATAACATACTCGAATATGTGAGAAAGGAAAATCCCAATGTTGCGATGGGTACAATTTACAAAGTGCTTGATACGCTAATCGAAAATAAACTTGTCAAGAAGGTTACAACTGACAATGGAGTTATGCGATACGATGGAATTATGGAAAATCACCATCATTTGTATTGTGTGGAGTGTGATTTAATAGAGGATTACAACGATAAAGAACTTGACAAGCTGTTAAATGATTATTTCAAGAAAAAAGGCATTAAAGGGTTTAAACTAAAAAATTTTGTATTGCAAATAAATAGACCTTTTAATAAATGTTGAATTTAAAAATTAAAAAATGGAAGCAAATCAAGAACAAGTAGTGAGTATGCCACGTATTGGCGACCCTGCACCGGAATTTAAGGCAGTAACCACACAAGGTGAGATTAATTTCCCTACGGATTATAAGGGTAAATGGTCTATTTTATTCAGCCACCCTGCTGATTTTACACCTGTATGTACATCTGAGTTTATGACTTTTGCTCATATGGAAAAGCAATTCAATGAAGCAAATTGTGAGCTTATCGGTCTTTCTATTGATGGATTGTACAGTCATATTGCATGGCTACGCACCATTAAAGAAAAAATTGAATACAAAGGGATGAAAGACATCGAAGTTACTTTTCCTTTGATTGAAGATATTAAAATGGATGTTGCTAAGAAATATGGCATGATTCAACCAAATGAAGATTCAACCAAAGCTGTTCGTGCGGTTTTCTTTGTTGACCCTAAAGGAATTATTCGTGCTATCATTTATTATCCTCTAAGCTTGGGAAGAAACTTTGACGAGTTATACCGGGCATTAATTGCAATGCAAGCAGCCGATGAATTCGGAGTAGCTACTCCTGCCGATTGGCGACCAGGCGATGATGTAATAATTGGCCCAGCTGGTTCATGCGGCACAGCAAAAGACCGAATGGAAGATAGCGAGATTGATTGTAAGGATTGGTTCTTTTGTACTAAAAAACTTGATAAAGATGAAGTTTTGAAAAAGGTGTTGAAGAAGTAAGGTCTAATTCTTTTAAATTAGGAAGTCGGTGAATAGCCGACTTTTTTCGTTTATAAATAATCAACAGTTGGTATTACAATTTTTCTCACCAAATTATAGGTTAACACAGGTTAACATAAAAAACACCAGCGTGTTAACCATTAAACTGGATATTTCGGAGCATGCTGACCCCTCAAAAACCGGTATAAATTTAAATAAAAA
>CAZOSQ010000195.1:0-6722 GCA_964582245.1 uncultured Bacteroidales bacterium
CTCAAAACAGGTATCAATATAGGAAGCGTGATCATCATATTCTATCTGTTTCTTTAGCTTGGTCAAGGTCATTCGTCCCCGTTGCCTGGTGGTACTTGTATTTTAGAATTAAAGTAAAAGCGATTATTCCAAACCCGATAACCAAGGCAGTCAATATCAATGCTTGTGGTAAAGGATCGGTAGATTTAGAAAGTAGACCCGGGTCTGTACTTTCCACGAAAGCCGGTGATTTTCTCGTTACCCCCCCGGAAACGAACAAGAGCAAATTAGTCGCATTGCTTATGAAAATAATACCCAGGATTAATTTCACGATGCTTCTTCTTATCAGCAAGTAAACACCCGTGGCGTAAAGGATGCCAATAAAAATTGAAACTATGATTTCCATTCAAGTTCCTCCATGATTGAAAACAAAATTAAAAGAAAACTACCGGTCACCGTAAAATAGACCCCGGTGTCAAACAACAAGGGAGTGCCTAATTTCAGCATTCCTATTAATGGAATGTTTATCTTTATCCACGTACCGGCCAATATATTTCCTTGAAGGCCTAAACCTAGCAAGGAAGATACAAGACATATGGAGAGGCCTATTCCAATAAAATGAACAGGTTTTAAAGCAAGCTGATGGTATACCTTCATGGTGTTGTAAGCCAGGCCATAGAAAAAAATGCCCGATCCCGCCATTATTCCACCGATAAATCCGCCACCAGGATGATTATGCCCTCGTAACAATATAAAAATTGAAAAAAGAAGCATTAGGTCTCTCATGTATTTAGCGGATAGTTTTAATATTTCTGAACTCATATTTTTTTTCTATTAAATGCAAATTTGAGAAGGCCCAACACGCTTAAGGCAGCCGCTCCTAAAACAAACACCTCTCCTAAAGTGTCTAAAGCCCTGAAATCTACCAGGATGACATTCACCACGTTTTTACCGTGGCCACGTGACAAGCTGTTCTCGATAAAATATTCAGAAAGCTTGTTATCATGGCTGGAACGAGAAATGGCCAATGCTAAACTTGCCATGAAACCACCAACTGATATAGCTACTATAGAATCCCTAATCCTTGTTTTACGGGAAGAGAAAATGGCAAACTCTGGCAATTTATAAACTACCAATACAAAAAGCACGATGATGAAGGTATCTGTCAAAATCATGTTAATGGCCAAATCTATGGCGCCATGTATAAAAAATATAGCAGCTATCCCGTATCCTATTACCCCCATGGTAACAATGGCCGTAATTTTAGAATTTGTCAAAACCGTGATTACGGCAGCAATTACAGAGACAAAAATAATTCCTGTTAAAGCTAATGATGGTGAAGATATATCTTCTAGTAAACCAGGATCCCAATGCAAGAAGAATTCGTACCACAGGAAAACTGCACTGACAATGAAAACACTGATCAAGTATCTTCGATGATAACCGTGTTGGATGACATCAGTGTTTTTCTTGGCGAATTTCAGTAGTTTGTCTATAAACAAGCTAAATATGTGGGATAATTCCAAGTAGAAAAGAAGGCTGTTCAATTTCACGAAAAAAGATAATATATACTTTCGAGTAAAAAAAACGATTAGTCCAGAAATAATGGTTACCAGGCTTAACCAGAAGATAGGCGTGAAACCATGCCAGAGGGTTAAATGTATATCAACATGCACGACTTTTACGGCAGCTAGGGCAAATTCAATTAAAAATTCAAACTTGGTCGGGGATATGACCAGGATAAAGCTTAAGATGGCTAAAATGCCAGGTCCCAATAAAAAAGAAATGCCTGGTTCCTCGGGAGGTTTTGGAGATAACAATTTTTTTCCCAAAAATAAGCGATAAGCTATGATAGCTGAAATGGCAAACATAAAAATGTTGGTGATTACGCCAAGTATCAACACGAAAGCACCTATCCCGGGGGCTTGTATTTTAGCCTCGTAAATAAACTCTTTGCTGATATAGCCCAACATGGGAGGTAATCCTGCCATGGATATCAATACCAAAATTGAAATAACCGTGGTTATCGGCATTTTTTTTCTTAACCCTGATAGTTGGTAAATATCCCTGGTGCCTGTTTTTTTATCAATAATTCCCGCAACCATAAACAAGGATGCTTTATAAAGTGCATGAACGACAAGATAAACCATGGCGGCTTTAACAGATAATAGAAGCCCGGTGCCCAATAGTAAGGTCATTAACCCGAGGGAACTAACTGTCGTGTATGCTAAAATTCTTTTTAAATCTTTTTGAGTCAATGAAAAATAAGCACCAGTGAACATGGTCGCGGCCCCGAATATCACGATGATATCGTGCCAAAGGATTGTTTCCCCGATGACTGGGTTTAACCTGAATAATAAATAAATCCCGGCATTTACCATGGCCGCGGAATGCAAGTAAGCACTTACAGGAGTAGGTGCTGCCATGGCAGATGGAAGCCAGAAATGAAATGGAAATTGGGCCGATTTGGTAAATATTCCCAAGAGAATAAGGATTAGGGCAGGTGTATATAAGGAATCACTTGTTATAATTTCCCTTTTTTCAAAAAGGCTGGTGAGCAGGTAACTTCCCCCAATATTGCCAATGATGATAAACCCCGCAAGCATCGCCAAGCTTCCAAAAGTAGTGACCAGTAAAGCTTGCAAGGCTGCAGACCTGGCTTCTTTTTTTTCATGCTCGAAACCAATAAGCAAAAACGAGCTGATGCTGGTTAATTCCCAAAACAAGTATATGCCTATAAGATGTCCTGATAGGACTAATCCCAACATGGAGGCCATGAAAAATAACATGAAACCATAAAATTTGCCCGTGTTTTCATGTCCCTTCATGTATCCATTGGTATAAATAAGTATTAGGAAACCTATACCAACAACCAATAAGGAAAAAAGAAGGCTAAGTCCATCCAGGAAAAAATTCAGATCTATATTTAGCAAGGGAATCCATGGTAAAGATGCTGTAAATGTTTCATCTTCTATGACTCCCGTGATCTTGGACAAAAAATAAACAATGGCAGCCAGTGGCAAAAAAGATAATATGATACCCGTGTTTCTTTTAAAAAAATGATCAATAATAGGAGCCATTAAAGCACCAGCAAGTAAAAGAAAAATCAATAACAACATTTATTATACTTCTTAATTATTAATCGTTATATAATTACAATTAACAATTAACTTAGGAAAAAGTCTAAAAAAAATTTAACATTTCTTTTTATTCTACTTTACTGTGCGAGATTAAATGATGCTCTCGGGATAAATTTAAGTTTGATCAGAACGGTTTCATAAATGAAACTGACATTCTGACCTTGAGAATGATTATTCCCAATACATTTCAGTCATATTGTCCTTCTTTATTGGCTAATAATCAATGGTCTTAATTTTGTTTACGAATAGTTGAATCTTTTGACTCCTGGGGCAGATTTAAAATATTTTAAACTAGTGTCTTGTCAATGATAAAGCGTCCTGACGTTTCAGCCACTATGCCGGGTTGAAGGTGAATCCGATGCGCTTTAATACATGTGACGCGTCACTAGATGAATTGGCCTATGAAGGTTTTTTAAAATAAATTGAAAAGTTTTTAGGAGGTAATATGGAATATAAAGACTATTATAAAATACTGGGGGTATCAAAAACCGCTAGCCAAGATGAAATAAAAAAAGCTTACCGTAAGCTGGCAGTTAAATATCACCCGGATAAAAATCCCGGAGATAAGAAAGCCGAGGATCGTTTTAAAGAATTGGTAGAGGCATTTGAAGTTCTCAAGGACCCGGAAAAAAGGAAGAAATACGACCAGCTTGGTGCTAACTGGAAACAATATGAACATGCTGGAGCCGATTACCAAGGTGATTATGGATGGCCAGGGTTTGGTGGAGAGGGATCTAATTTCCGTTTCGAAGGTGATATTGGCGATATTTTTGGTGAAGCAGGCGGTTTTTCCGATTTTTTTAGGGCATTTTTTGGTAATGAGGGTAATGGAGGTTTTCGCACCCAAAGAGGAATGAAGGGGCAAGATTTGAAGTCTGAAATGGAAATTACCCTTGAGGAAGCTTACCATGGAACTTCTCGAATTTTGAACGTTAACGGGGAAAAGCTTAGGATTTCCACGAAACCGGGCACTTATGACGGACAAGAATTGAGGATAAAAGGTAAGGGAGGTCAAGGAAGAAATAGAGGTCCTAAGGGGGATATCTACATTAAAGTTAAAATAATACCGGATGCTAAAATTCATCGACAAAACAATGACTTAGTGCAAGAAGTCACCGTGGATTTATACACTGCCATTTTAGGGGGTAAACTACAAGTAGATACTCTTGCCGGTAAGTTGTGGATAAAAGTTCCAAAAGGTTCGCAAAATGGAAAAAAATTTCGTCTTAAAGGACGGGGTATGCCAGTGTATGGTAAACAAGAAATGAACGGGGATTTATACGTGGCGCTGAACATAAAAATACCGGAAAGCTTGAATGACGAAGAGTTGGAACTTTTCAAAAAACTAAGGTCAATCCATGAAAAAAAAGAATATCATTATAACTAATCCACAACATTAAGCTAGGTTAAATTTAAATTAAATGATTCCTTTAAAAGATAATATACCCTCTAGTAAGTTCCCGATAATAAATTGGCTGCTCATTTTGGTGAATGCGGGGATTTTTATTTTTCAACTTTCCTTGGATTCCAATGAGGTGTCAGATTTTATTTACCGCTACGGGCTTATACCGGGAAGAACCAATATTTTCGGGAATTTCACAGGTACTTTTATCACCAACATGTTTTTACACGGGGGATGGATACATTTTTTGAGTAACATGTGGATTCTATACATATTTGGAGATAACGTGGAAGACAGGATGGGAAGGTTTCGTTACCTGGCCTTTTATATTCTTGCCGGTTTTTTAGCCAGTTTTACACACTTTATCTTGTATAGTGACTCTGATATCCCTGCCATTGGAGCCTCCGGGGCAATTGCTGGTGTAATGGCAGCTTATATGTTTCTTTTCCCGGGAAGCAGGGTGTTGTCATTGGTTCCAATTTTCTTTTTTCCCTTGATAATTCCCATTCCGGCATTGATATATATTGGGATTTGGTTTATTGGGCAATTTTTTAACGGTACATATCACTTGTTACTTAACAGTACTGCTACTGGAATTGCTTTTTGGGCTCATATTGGCGGGTTTATAGCTGGTTTGTTGTTTTATAAAACTTTCCTGAAAAACCGGGAGCGAAAAAATAAAAAATCAAAAAATTAAATTTTAAATACAAACCCTATATTGTAATCCGGTTACTGGTGAAAAATACTTCCTTAAAGAACTACCGTGGGTTCACCGGTAAAAATTTTTTAATTATTTGATGGGCGAACCAGTTTCTTTTTTCATTTCACGATAAATAAGTTTTTCCGCTACATTGGGGATCCTTCGATAAAGCCAAGTAATTAATTTCCCTTCTGTTGTGAGGGTAATTTCACGTTTTTTATTTAATATTCCCAATGTTATTTCTTTAGCCACCTTTTCCGCGGGCATCAATTTATTCTCATTTAATGGAGACTCTTCTTGGGGTATGCCATCTTTGTTCAAAGCGACATTGCGTATATTGGAAGTTGTGAAGCCAGGGTGAACTATCATCACGTGTAAATTTTTTTCCATGGTTTCTATTCTCAAAGTTCCCAGGAAACCATCTAAAGCATGTTTAGAAGCCGCATACCCGGTTCTACCGGGCAATGGAGTGATTCCGCAAATGGAGGATATTCCAATAATGCTACCACCAGTCCCAAGGATGTGAGGTAGGGCGTATTTCGTGCAATATACTGTACCCCAAAAATTTGTATCCATTAACTTTTTTAATACTGTTAGATCCACGTTTTGAAAATTCGCCCTCATGGATATTCCGGCATTGTTAATCAAAACATCTATTTTACCAAAGGCCCAAATCACGTTGTTTATTAGCTCTTGGCATTGATTTTCATCAGATACATCGGTCGGCATAGCTATGGCAAGCCCTCCCTTGTTGTTAATTTCGGACATTAGGGCTTGTAATTTCATCTCGTTTCGTGCAGCCAATATGACATTGGCTCCCTTTTTGGCCATTTCCAAGGAAATAGCACGTCCAATTCCCGAGGATGCACCAGTAACAATCACCACCTTATTTTTTAAGAATTCGTTATCATTTTTATTTTCTTGGATGGAACCAGTTTTTTTTCTTTTGTTGTTTTCAAACAAAAAAGAAAACCTTGGGAATTTAGATTCTTTACCTGCAATAAGTTGGTGAATGTGATTTTTCATCCATTAATAATTTTAAGTTAAAGGCTGATCCACAATGGCGGATGTAATTGAAAAAATTTATCTATGTTAATGTTTATCGAACAGGAGACACAATAAAGCACTTTTCTTATGGGATTTGTAGAACTTTTTTCCTTCACCACCAAGTATTGAACCAGGTGAACTATATGATCACGGCCTGATCGTATCAAAAAAATATCAACTTTTTTTTCAATAATTTTTGTTACCAATTCATCATTTTTGATTTTAAGAAATAAAATAAAACCTAGTAACCTTATCTTTCAGAACCATTGTCAACGCCTTTTTGTTCTTAAAAAGTGGAAACATCATCCTGAAAAATCAATAAAAATGCAGTGGACTAACGACATTAGTATCGATGCGTTTTTTTAATAAAATAATTCATAATTAACTTCAAATGTTTTTAATCTACCCAGGATATTAAAAGAAAAAGTGGCAGATACCATGTTTCCCCCGTCAT
>CAZOSQ010000196.1:0-6715 GCA_964582245.1 uncultured Bacteroidales bacterium
AGATATAAAAGTGCCAATAAAACTATGACTGCTTTTTGTTCATACCACGCAATATTGTATGCAATTGGCAAATCATTTATATCATTTAATTCAAAGACTTCTTTTAATTTCAAGGCGATAACAGCCAAGGAGTAAGAATCATTGCATTGTCCAGCATCAAGCATCCTTGGAATTCCTCCAATATCTCCCAGGTTCAGTTTATTATACCTGTATTTAGCACAACCGGCTGTTAAAATAACCGTATCTGTTGGCAATTTTTGAGCAAATTGGCTATAGTAATCCCGGTCTTTCATTCTTCCATCGCATCCTGCCATGACAAAAAATTTCTTTATGGCTCCCGATTTTACCGCATCTACTACTTTATCTGCCAGTTGGATCACCTGGTTATGGGCAAAACCACCTATGATAGAGCCTTTTTCAATTTCTTCAGGTGAAGCACATTTTTTGGCATGTTCGATTATTTCAGAAAAATCCTTTGCACCATCCGGACCTTTTTCCACGTGGGGTATGTTTTCCCAACCCGTTTCACCTGTTGTATAAATACGATCAATGTAGGTTTTCTTAGGGGGAACAAGGCAATTGGTAGTCATTAAGATTGGGCCATTAAATTTTTCAAATTCCTCTCCTTGTTTCCACCATGCATTTCCATAATTCCCGATGAAATGGTCATATTTCTTGAAAGCAGGATAATAATTGGCCGGAAGCATTTCGCTGTGGGTATAAACATCAACTCCTGTGCCCTCTGTCTGCCGTAACAGTTCTTCCATATCTTTCAAATCATGCCCACTGATAAGAATGGCTGGATTAGACCTCACTCCTATGTTTACTTCCGTTATCTCGGGGTTACCATATGCCGTAGTGTTTGCCTTGTCCAGCAGTGCCATTACTTCCACTCCATATTTCCCACATTCCAGTACAAGGTTAGTAAGTTCTTCTGCAGACAGTTCATTATTTACCGTGGCAGCAAGACCCTTTTGCATGAAATTAAAAATAGCATTATTTTCATGACCTAAATTATTTGCATGTTCCGCGTAAGCAGCCATTCCTTTTATCCCATAGATTAAAAGTTCCCTTAAAGATCGCACATCTTCATTTTCAGTAGAAAGAATGCCTACCACACTAGCTTTTGCTTCAATTTCCTGGTCATTGGAGGGTGACCACCTGGCACATTCCGGGAGATTTTTCGTATCTTTCCCGGCCAAATCCAAGGATTGAATTATTTCATTCCTAATATTAAGGCCTTCTTTTATTTTCTTCATGAAAACCTGTTCATCAAAATTGGCATTGGTGATGGTAGAAAACAAGCTATTCATGATAAATTTATTGGCTTTATCGTTGGCCTTGCCTTCATCCCCTGCACGAAGATTTACTATTGAAATCCCTTTTAAAACATGGATTAGTACATCTTGTAAGGCAGATACTTCCGGTGATTTTCCACATACTCCTTTTATTGTACATCCTGTTCCTTTCGCGGCTTCTTGGCATTGATAACAAAACATGTTCATAGTGATAAAATTTTTAATTGTTAATAAATATAATTTTTGGTTATAATGTTATTTTTTTAAATCCAGTTTTCATCCAGTATATTCCCCCTGATGCCAACCACAACCTTTTTTACGGGAACTTTTCTTTTGGCATGATCCAAGGCTGCTTTCACCATTTGCAATAATCCCCCGCAACAAGGCACCTCCATTATCATAATTGTAATGGTATTTATTTTTGCCTCATCAATCATCGCGATAAGCTTGTCCAAGTAAATTTCCATGTTTGAATCTAATTTTGGACAAGCTATGGCCAAACGTTTCCCGGGTAAATATTTTTGATGAAAATTTCCAATGGAATAAGCAACGCAATCAGCTGAAAGTAATAAATCAGCTCCTTGAAAGTATTGGGCATTAGGATTTAAAAGATGTAATTGCACAGGCCATTGGCTTAATGCCGAAGGGATATCCACGTTGCTGTTCATACTTGTAGGCATCGGGTTATTAAATACCATGTTTTTAGAACCGGGACATCCCCCTCCTTGCTGATGATGTGTTTTGGCAGGTTTTTTAACCAATTCATTTATTACTTCATCTACATCAAAATCAGTCTTTCCGGCATTTTCTCTCAAGGATTCTATTCCTTCTTTTAAATAAGCTGTCTCATTATGGTCTTGCAAATGTTTCAAGTGTGCAAGTATGGTGTTTTTTCCTTTTTTGATCATTTCTTCCATCACTTTCCTTTCATTATATGGTTCTGCCTCTCTTTTTTCAATGGATATTGCATCTTGTGGACAGTGGCCAATACAAGCCCCAAGCCCGTCACACATTAACTCACTGATCATCCTCAATTTGCCATCAATTACCCGGATGGCTCCCTCGTGACAATTTGGCACACATAAGCCGCATCCATCACATTTTTCTTCATCAATTTTTAAAATATCTCTTATCATACTATTTGATTTTTCATTTTTTCTAATTCAAAATTACATCAACCCGTATTTTTAAAAAGTAACATATGTTACAAAAATGGAAAAAAAGATTTTTTTATCTTTTTATTCTTCATAAATATCTAAATACTAAAATGTTCATACTTATTTTTTTTTTTCAAACCTAAACCCATCAATGAAAAATTTTGTGAATTAATCACAACATCAACTTCTAATTCCATTACCAATACCAGCATATCCATAACTGAAAATATTATTAAATGATATCATAAACCGTGTTTTATTTTTCTACAAATTCAACCGATGTGGTGTTAAACAAATTAAACATCTATCTTGTTGTTTATTATAAAAGGGTTTTGAAAAAACCTACTTAACCCTACTTATTATCGGTTTGTTATTTTATAATTTTTAAAAATTTGAGATAAAAAATGAACATAAAAAAAATGAAATACATATTATTATCTTTCCTAGTAATCAGTGTGTTTTTTGAATCTTGTCGTCCAGCTGGCAACGAATCCAATGACCCGGGAGAAATAACAAATAAACTGGATAGCCAAGACATACAACAAGGAAAATTTAACAATGAAGAAGACATACTTATTTTCAAAGAAAAATATAAAGCTAGGGTAGATAACACGAAAACCCAGGTATTTGAGCTTAAAAGAAAAATTGGTACAATAACCTTGGAAAAATTACGCTCCGATCTTAGAAAACAAATAGCAACTATTGAAAATAAAATTAAAGAATTAGGGAAAAAAATTGAAAAACTTGAAGATCAACCGGGGAAAATAAATCAACTAAAAATTGAAATAGATAGTATTCTAAATGAATTAGATGATGCTATTTATCAAATTGAAGAAGAAATTCAAAAATAAATTAATAAAAGGAGATATTTTTATGAAAAAGCTATTGAGTATATCCATATTCATTCTTGTTATTACACATATTATTGGACAAGAATACACGGTCATAAAAGATGTTGAAGAGATAGAAAAACATAAGTATGTTTTAGAACGGGAGTATCCATTATCTTTTGATTCGTTAAAAATACATGCTGTATACAAGATTGATGATAAACATTCGAAAATAACATATTCAGAGAAAGGAGTCTATAGCGAGGTTACCGTTAATTCCGCTAAAAAAGATTTATTAATCATTGCCAAAGCTGTAGAGATACCTAATGAAAACGTTCCTAAGGTGGTAATGGATGGTTTGAAAGAGAGTAAATACGGGGACTGGGAAATTGACAAAACATTTAAAGTCAGGAAGCCATTTACCGGTTGGTTTTATGGAATTGACGTATCTAAAAATGATGAATATTTAAGGGTGTATTATGATGAACTAGGACAATATCAACAGGCTCCATATTAATAGAATCACTACCATTTGGAAGAATTAATCCCTAATTCTCCATCTTATGATGTTGTCAATATAGGGTCAAAAACAAAAGAAAATAAATTTAACAATTAGTTCTATCACCGCATTTTTAAGGTCATAAAAAGCCTGGGGTAATTTAATTTAGAAAAAAAACCATGAAATCCTGGAAATTCAAATTCAATTCATTCATGGTTTTTAACATTAAAAAAGATGATGAAAAGGGAAAATATTTTAATTTACCGCGGTATAAAAGATGTTATTTCCCGGTCATTTATTGGCATACCGGCCTGTAGTTATCTTTTAAAAGGGTTGAAAATGTTTCAATCTGCTCTTTAGAAGCTGTTAAAGGTTCCTGCATTACGTACCAATTAACAATTTCTGAACACGGAGGTGTTGTCAAAGAACCGCTGTAATGATAATAAGCACCAGAAGCGGGTAGCAGAGTAGCTAGTTCTATTTGAAAATCTTCTTCATATTTACCTTCTTCAAGCGGGAATTTATTTAGAAACCTAGAGAAAAACTCATTTTCTTCCCCCTCTTCGAACAAAATCCCGATCACTGCCAAATCATTGTCATCTTTTTTATGCACCAAGTGAACTTCCAGTGGATAATGGCTCCCATCTACCGTATGTTCACTTAAGGAATGATAATGAAATTGTAAAAGGGAATATTCCTTTTCATTTATTACCAATTTGTTATCACCAGAGATATTGAATTGTAGTGTGTGCCCATTGTTAATAATTTCCGTGGGTGAACCTGAATATTCAAATATTAATTGCTTCAAAGAAGTATCATTAATGGCACCTGTAATATCAACAGGAGATTGCGACTCTCCCAGGCAAGAAGAAAAACCCGGACATATACCAGCCCAGTTTGCAGGCCCTGTTTCTTCTTTATAGCTCCAATGCACATCCTCACATTTGTCATGTTTTAATTCTTCCTGGATAACCACGGAATCGATCTCAGCAGAATCTTGCCCAACTTGATTATTGTTAGAGCATCTTACGCCTAACAAGCTTAAACATAGAATAACTAGTTGAATATTAGATTTTTTTATCATAATGTAAAAGTTTTTTGTTACAGAAATGTTTTCTTTTAAGGTGATAAAAACCATGTTGCGCTGGCGGTTGACGAAAATGAAAATATCCCCGCTCACGGGGTCTTGCCCAAGCCGTCCACTGATTATGCCGCATAACCCGTCAAAACTCTTGCGCATATCTGTTGGCGGACGGAATAGAAAGTAGCGTGAATTTGAGATGGAGAACATATCACTGCCTCCAGCCTATTAGGTTTTTTATTTCCTGTAAAGGTATCCCGGGGGGCAAATGCAGTTCAACACCATTTGGAAAATGAACTTGTATTTCCTGGTTTGCGGATGGGGCAAGCTGGATAAAAGGGGAAATCTCGTTGCGTTCCTTCTTGGATTTTGATACCCAGTACCTGAATTTTGACAAGCTAAGCCGTTTTTCTGAGGCAAAATCTTTTTGGGTTTGCCCGCTTTCGCGCCAACTTGAAACAAGGTGCATCATCTTTTCTCGATTTTCTTGTAGTCCCATTATTGCTTTTTAGGACAAATATAGTCGCTCAATTGCCTATATGGAAGATGGGTTTCCCCGGACGCTTACGCAGTAGCCGCTTCATAAAAGAAAAAGAGTTGCCGCACGCTTGCCAATTAGCCAAGATAGTATCCACCGCCAAATGCGGCTATTGTCGGGTATTTGATGTTGTGGCCTGTGATTTATTGATTTCCTAATATTTCTTCCGGAGTTGCCTTATTTACGCCTTCAACATTAAAATCTTTATCAAAAGTAATTAGTTTCATTTCATATTTTTGTGAGAGCGTTAATTGATAGGAATCATCAAAATCTAATTCATATTTCTCTATATTAGAGATTAGATCGAAGTAATCATCCTGTTCTAGAGAAATTTGTTCGATTTGTGCATTTTCAAAAAGGTCAAATATAAATTTGTCAAATATTTCTATTTTTTTTAATCTATTGAGAATTACTCCTATAGAATGCAAAGCAAAATCACTGATGAATACTTGGTCTACAGGAATTTTATTAAAAAATTTTGAAACAATTTCAGATTTTTCTTGGTCAAGTAACCTTTCCAACCAAATATTTGTATCGACTAGATATCTTATTTTTGTCTCCAATCAAGTGCTTTTTTTTGTAAATCGATAGAATTCATTTTAATATCTTTCAATCCTCCTGCCCAATCTTGTCGTAATTTTCTAGCTTTTCTAGCTTTTCTTTTATTTACTAAATAATCCAGATAATGGTCTAATTCTTCCATTAAACCCGGGCTTAACTGATTAATTTTTGATTCTATACTTTTTATAGCTTTCATATTTCAAATATAATAATTCTTATTCTTTAAATTAAACGAAAAACAAATTGTTTATTCATGATTTGGATTATTTTTTTTTCATAGGCCACGAACACCGCAATACCCATAATTGTGTTTATAACACAACTGTTTTTTCTTCGTAACCCGTTGATTTAACGAATATATACTTTTTTTGGGTATATTTGGTTATCACGGTGCAGGTTTTTGTTTTTTTTGTTAATTTGTTAAAATGTTATTCGTCAATATTGATCCCTAAAAATCACCAACATATCTATTTCGCATTCGCAACAGATTTTTTATCTTTTGCAATTTTACGATATTTTTCGGATATATCAAATACCGGCAAAGGAAATCACGGGATGGGTAGATGCAAGCAACATAAACTGGTGGAAAACCGAGGTGGGATGGTCATTTTTTCAGGTCAGAAAGGACCACCCCCCTGCGTCACAACGCTGATTTACCGAAACTTAGCCCAACAAGATTTAAAACACAAATGCGCGGGGTTTTCCAGTTTTTTAGTCTCAAACATGGGTAGTGGGTTTTCTAACTCCCTGC
>CAZOSQ010000197.1:0-6698 GCA_964582245.1 uncultured Bacteroidales bacterium
TCTTCCTTTTCTTCTAACAAAAGGATTAAAAGTTGTTTTAATTCTTCAGCTATTTTTTTTCTAGACATGTATTTCTTTTTACTATATCAACTTATTATTCATGATATAATTTTTCATTTATCTTACTTTATCCTTATTACCGGCAAAATTACATCAATTATCTTCTTTCTCGTTGTATAAAAAAATAATATGATTTATTTCTAATGATTATTTTTCTTAATGAAATTTCTCGAAAACGAAAACACTACCCAATAAAGGTTGGCGATATATGAATACGAATTTTAAACCATTTGATTCAAAAATATTAGCAGTCCAACAGTTAATGAATATAAAAAACTGCCCATTGAACCTATCCAGGATCTTGATGAGATAGACGATAAATATTACATTCTAAATTTCACCGATTCTCTCCTTATTTATGATAAAAGCTGGAACTTAATATCTCAACAGGATTTAAAAGGGACTCATAATTATGTCGAAATAGAACATGATGAAAATTATATTTGGTTTGTTGCCACTCAATGCATTTACCGCTATAATAAAAGCATGGTATTCCAAGATTCCATCCTGGTCAATGGAATGATGGGTGCTTTTACCGTCTATAATAATAGTTCCTGGATGCAGAGACGTTCTTCAAAAGAACTGGTGAATATTCCTATGAAGGCGATACAATTGCCATATACAATACCCCGGTCAAATACCCGCTTCACGCCCTTGTTTCAAATAACCGCCTATATTTCGTCGATGAATATTATCCCAGGGTTCTTATAAAAGAGTTATCTTTCGAGGGAGACCTGTTAAACACCTATCATGCCTTCGAGGCAAACGAATCTGGCCAGGGTTCTTTATCGATCATGGATGGTAAAATGTGGTACATTTGTACCAGTGGGATTGCTTACCAGGTAAATCCTTAATTCTTACCAGCATATTCAGCAACAATGGTTTTTGATAACGACCTTCACAAGAAACATCATTTAAAAATGTTTGATATCTCCGGGAAAATAGTCCTTAAGATTCATAATATAACCGGGAACCAAGTTCAAATAAATGGAATAGGCTTTGAACCGGGTTATTACATTATTGAATTATCAGGAGGACAAACTTATAGGGAAAAAATAATCATCCAATAAAGAAGTAATTGATTTAACATGTTTAAAGAGGCTTTCTCCCATGGGAAGCCTCTTTTTTTATCATTTCAATTGATTTATTTTAAATTTAATATTATTTGACCAACAATCAATTTTATGTGACTAATATCCTAATATTGAGGGTAAATTAAATAAAAATCGATATCAAGAATATTAAATAGCCGGGGATAAAAAAAAATTAATACTTTATATTCCATTTTATTTGTAATTTTATAATAATTTATTGTAAGCTTATTTTTCAGCTATTTATTTTTTAATTAATTATTTGTAAAACAATTTTTATGAAAATTAGGTTCATTGGCTTTATTTGTATTATTTCTTTATTCACCTGCACTATGAAGTTGCAAGGTCAAGAGTTCAAATGGGTGCAAACTACCGGTTCTGCCGTGGCAAATAAAATAGTCCCTGATGAAAAAGGATATCTATTGATAACAGGATCATTCACGGGAACAGTGGATTTTGACCCGGGAGACGAGGTAAATGAATTGATTTCTTACGGTTCAAGTGATATTTTCGTGGCCAAATATGACACCTCCGGAAATTACCAGTGGGCTGTTAATTTTGGAGGCCCCGATGCTGATGAAGGATGGGATATTGCCGTTGATACAGCTTACATTTATATAACAGGAAGTTTTAGTGGAGAAGCCAATTTTTCTACCGAGGAATCCTACATGGTAAATTCAAATGGTGGAACCGACATCTTTGTGGCTAAATTGACCAATGAACAAATTAATACGACTGAATGGGTGTATACCTATGGGGGTAGTGGAAATGACAAAGGTACTATTATAAGTATTGATAGCTATGGAGATATTTGTTTCGGCGGACATTTCCGTGATACCATGAAAGTGGGGGAAAACCAAGTTCCTCTTTACAGTCCGAATACCACGGGTTTTTTCCTAATAAAATCGCAAGAAGATTTTTTGACACCGTCATTAATACTTTATGATAATAATTATCATGGAACAAGCGAAATTGTTGGAATTGACTTTGATTATTACAATAACATTCTTATTATAGGAAATTTCACGGACACTTTAGATTTAGGAAAAGAAAAACTTGTTAGCAAGGGAGAAAATGATATTTTTATAGCTCAAGCCAACAGTTCCGTTACGTGGAATCAACGAGTGGGTGGATTAATGGATGACGAGCCGGTAGGTATATCAGGGAGCTATGACTTTAGTATTTCGGGGAATTTCCAAGGAACAATTGACGTGGGAACCGATACATTAACATCAAAGGGGAAAAAGGATTTTTTCGTGGCTAACCTTGATAATTCGGGGGATTATCTATGGGTAAACCAATATGGAGGAGCTGGTGATGACATGGCCAATGTTATTTCTATGACACATTCAGAAATTTTCCTGGGATGCCAAAGCAATACAAACTTTCACGTGATGATGGGTAATGAAAAGTTTGAATTTACCAATCAAGGAGGTTTAGATGCCTATGTATTAAAAGTTGACCAATACGATGGTTTGAACAAAAGAATTTTTCCAATCCAGGGAACCGGGGATGATGAAATTAAGGATTTCGCATTTTTTGAATTCAAGGAGACAGTTTACAGCTTGGGATCTTTTCAATCCACGACTGATTTTGACCCGGGTCTAGGAGAGGTTCAGGAAACCGCAAGTGCCGGGATGACAGATTTTTTCGTGGCAGCACATGACATACCAAGTTTCTACATTGACTATGACTATGAAACTTTATGCCCCTTGGTTCCTTACCCCTTGATAACGAATAGGAAAGAAACCCCGGGAACTACCTATTCCTGGAAATTTACGGATAGTTATATGTATCCTCCTGAATGGAAAGACATACCAAATAATTCTTACTATAAAAATCTTGGAGATACATTAATTATAAAACCCTTGCCTACTCATGAAGAAAATTCTTTTTCCTACTTATGTATCAGGAAAGATTTATTCGGGATTGATTCCAGTGAAGTTTCTACCTATGTCTATTCTTTAACTGAATTTAATATAAGCAAGGACACCATTATTTTACCGGGACAACAAGTAACTATTGAGGCAGATGCAGGTTTTTCCTCGTACCTTTGGAACACAGGGGACACAACAAGGATCATAACAACTGATTCGGCAGGATTTTACATCGCCACGGTTATTGATCAAAACAACTGCCCGGTAAGTGACACCATGGCTGTTGACGTGACTTTCCTGGTGACCGTGGATACCGTGACCAATAAGATCATGTTGGTTTGGGGACGACCATCCAGTACAGATGACCAGTTACTCATCTATAAAAAAGTGGATGGAAAAAATATCCTGGTGAAAACTTCCAGTTTTTCAGAACAAAACCAGTTTTTTGATACGGATTCCGACCCCGATAATGAGTCTTATCTCTACACCTTTGTTTTGAAAAAAAATACAGGTGATTCAATCATTGTTGCCGTCCACCAATCCATTCTATTGAATGCCATTTCAGATAAAACCAACAACACCACCACCCTCACCTGGAACCCTTATATAGGTTTGAGTTATGATACCTTTTACGTTTACCGGGGACCATCGGAGGATCAACTGGAACTTATTGATAAGATTCCTTATGAACCCGGGGCCACGCAATATCAATATATAGATAATTACCACCCTGAATTGATGTATTACAGGGTAGAAGTGATCACGGAAGTTTCTTTACTGGTGGACAAAAAATCCAACAACGGGCCATTCAGCCGGTCATTATCGAACCTGGAAGACAACAGGCACCAAGCTACCACGAGACAAATTTCACTTCCTCTCGAGGATACCCGTGAACTTCTTGTTTATCCAAATCCGTCAACAGGATCTGCTACCGTAATTTTTGAAAATGACCTCCAAGAGAAATATTCGCTTCGACTTTATGATATTTCGGGAAAACCGGCTTTAAGCATTCATAACATTACGGGGAATCAAATTCAAATACAAGGAGATCACCTGGAACCCGGGTACTATATCATTGAACTCGCGGGGAAAAAAGTTTTCAGGGAAAAATTAATTATTGAATAAAACAAAAAAAACAGTATTAAAAGACCCTAATTTCACGGGGTCTTTTAATATTATTATCAATGATGCCCGATTAAGAAGCCTACCTGTTTTTTATTCCTCATGGATAGCACCCATATTTTAGTCCACAAGGATCATTCCTTTTGCTCAAGAAAAATCACGAGTAAAATTCCTATCGCACTTATTAAAAATAATTGAAAATTTGAGATATTACATTGTTTAACACGTCAATAAATTATTTATTTTTGTATTTTTTATATAGAAGGAATTAATTATGAGAAAAAATAATATTATCCTGTTGATCTTGTTACTAATTACAATTGCTTGTAAGAAAGAGATCGAAGGACCTACCTGTTCAATTAAAATTTTGGATAATGATTTAATTATCAATCATGGAGATAGCATAGATATTAGATATTCTATAAGTCAAGGAGCAGAACATATTAAAGAAAGGCTTCTTTTCTTAAATGATGATATTATTGATACAATTCATATTCCAACGATGAAGTATTCTTTATCTTCTGAAAACATGATAAAAGGAAGATATAGTATTTCACTCAAGGTGACTGACTATAATGATTTTAGCTCAAATGCGATGGTGGAATTTATTATTCAAGGATTATTACCTTCTATTCAAACTGTATCTGTTGATTTTACATTTTCCGATTCAGCTATTTTAAATGGAAAATTATCATCAAATGGAGGTAGCTCAACGGAAATAGGATTCTGCTATAGTACAAATAGTAACCCTACAATCAATGATCATCAGGTTATTTTTAATGGAACCCTTGATAGCCTTAACATGTTTAGGGTTTCATTGAGCCCATTGAATAAACAAACAAAATATTATGCTCGCGCATATGCTAAAAATTCTGAAGGAATAAATTACGGGGAAATAATAAATTTTCACACATCAGATCTGACTGGTAATTTTGTTGATGAACGCGATGGTAAAAAATATGGTTGGGTCAAAATTGGAAGCCAGGTATGGATGAGTGAAAATTTGGCATGGGAAGGAGGAAATGACGGCTATGTTGTAAATGTTGGCAATTCAGAATACTGGAATACATTTTTAACAGCATATAGTTACCTTTATAATGATAAAGAAAAATATGAAAAGTACGGGATTTTCTATCAATATGAAGCAGCTAAACTAGCGTGTCCCGAAGGATGGCATTTGCCAAAACCTGAAGATATAGATATCTTAATCCAATTTTTAGGAAAGCATACCGCTGGAAAAAAAATTAGATCCTTGTACGGCTGGAAAGATGGTTATAATGGGACTAATGAAACAGGTTTTAATGCCCTTCCTGCCGGGTTCAGGTACAATAACGGCACATGGTTCCACCATAATGAATATGGGTGTTGGTGGATGGACGAGGAGTCCGATTATTTTACTGCATCTCAATTTTCTGTTTCTTATGATTATGATTCCATTTCATATTATAAAAATGGTCTTGTTAAAACTCATGGTAGAAATGTTCGTTGCCTTCGTCCAAACAACTAGTTATCAGATTCTATAGGAAAACCATCATCTTTATCATGGTAATGACAATTCACATTAGAAGGTTCCAAACAGGCTACTGACTTACAATATGACTCGAATTTTTCCATGATGAAAATATTTAACCTATTCCTGTAAATTTATAAAAAAGATTTTTTAGGGAATAAAGCTATATATAACCCCGCAATTATAGTACTAATAATTATTTAGATTCAACAAATTTATTTGTAGTTACTAATTCCATTTACTTGGCATATTTTCCCTTCTTGCTTTTTCACGGGAAATTCATTGCCAAAATGTTTTTTTACTTGTTATAGGTTTTATAAAAGTTGTATAAAAATGGTTGAATCAACCCAGCATGAAATAAAACAAAGTAAATGGCCCTTGATAATTAGCTTGGCACTTATATTAATTATAGTGGCCAGTTATTTTATTTTTCCCGGGGTTGAAAAACAGGTAAACGAGGCATACCAAGTTTTAACAAGTGGAAACAAAGAAAAAATTTCCAGTTGGGTTAGCCAATTGGGTATATGGGGACCTATTTTTATCATAGTGGCTATGATAATGCAAATGTTTTTGCTAGTGATACCTTCTCCCTTATTAATGGTGGTATCTGTACTGGCTTATGGCCCATTTTGGGGAGCATTTATTGCAATTTGTGCGGTATTTGCCGCTGCCACAATAGGATACTGGATTGGTCGTCTTCTAGGTGTTGTTATCATTTACAAGTTGGTGGGGCAAAAAAAAGAGGAACAAATAGAGTATTACGTGGATCGCTATGGTGCATGGGCAGTAGTTATTACAAGGATCTCCCCGATGTTATCCAATGACATCATAAGTTTTGTCAGCGGGATATTAAAAATGGGTTATTGGAAATTTATAGGTGCCACCGTGGCGGGTATCACTCCCTTGGCTATATTAATTGCATATTTTGGGGAAAATAATGACAGGTTAAAAAATGGCCTTCTTTGGACTTCGGTTATCAGCTTGGTTATTTTTATTATTTATATTATCTATGACCGGAAAAAAAATCCTGTCACCCGC
>CAZOSQ010000198.1:0-6684 GCA_964582245.1 uncultured Bacteroidales bacterium
TACCCAGGGAGGGTAGTGCAAGGGGAATTCAAATAGATATAGATGGAAGGATGTTAAGCATTCGTTATCCCATGGAACTAAACCTCAAGGGTGACAGTAAAGCAACCTTGCAAGCTTTAATTCCTCACCTGGAATATAAGCAAGATAGATCGTGGAGGAAAAAAATTGAAAATGGGATAAAAGATTGGTGGAAAGTGGTTGAAGCCAGGGCTATGAACAATGCAAATCCTTTAAATCCCGAGCGGGTTTTCTGGGAATTATCGCCTAAGCTTCCTTCCAATGTCATATTAACATCCGACTCGGGCTCGGCAGCCAATTGGTATGCACGTGATCTTATCGTGAAAGAAGGTATGATGGCTTCATTATCAGGTAACCTTGCCACCATGGGATGTGGAGTGCCATATGCCATCGCGGCCAAGTTTGCCCACCCGGGAAGACCTGCCATAGCAATGGTCGGGGACGGTGCCATGCAAATGAATGGGAACGAGGCGCTCATTACCATTGCCAAGTACTGGAAGGAGTGGGAAAATCCTAACCTGGTCATACTGGTATTAAACAATCACGACTTGAACCAGGTTACCTGGGAACAGCGTGTATTGGAAGGGGATCCAAAATTTGAAGCTTCACAAAAAATTCCCGATTTTCCTTATGCAAGTTACGCCGAATCCCTGGGTTTACTGGGTATAAAGATAGATTCACCGGGAATGGTCGCTGATGCCTGGGACCAGGTGCTAAATGCAGATCGACCCGCCGTGTTGGAAGCAGTGGTTGACCCCGAGGTGCCCCCGTTACCTCCCCACATCAAGTTTGAACAAGCAGTCCATTATGCCCAATCCATTTTGAAAGGGGATCCTCAAAGGGGTAGAATGATATGGCAAACCATTAAAGATAAAGCCGTGGAATATTTGCCCCATTAGCATGGAGAAATATTAGCATATCCGGGATCATGTTGGATTGAATTTTTTGGAATCATACATGGGGCTTTGATCATTAGCCCTACCTGGTGTGTAGCGGGTACTTACAGGTCATTGGTTTTTATGGCTTTTTGCTGTGTGAATGAATTCGGGTTTTCAATTTATGGGCTGTTGTTTCCGAGATTTCTTGGTTATTAAGTAGTTATTATTATCTTTGGGCTGGTTTTTTATGGTGAATTTGAAGCCAAGGGTAGGGATTATGTTTAAAACTAAGGCTACTCTTTTTAAAAAAAATAGGAATAGGAAAAAAACAAGACGATGAATGATTTGTCTCGAAAAATTGTTGTAATTACGGGTGCATCTGCAGGAGTTGGACGAGCTACCGCGGTAGAGTTTGCCAAATTTGGCGCTACCGTGGTCATGCTGGCAAGAAATAAGGAAAGCCTGGAAGGAGCGAAAAAAGAGGTTGAAGATGCTGGTGGAAAAGGATTTTATTATCAACTTGATGTTTCTAACTGGGAGTTATTCGAAGAAATAGCAAAGGACATAGAACAAAAAATCGGTCCCATTGACATTTGGATAAACAATGCCATGACAAGTGTTTTTGCCCGTGTTCAAGATATCTTACCCCTTGAATTTAAACGTGTGACGGATGTGACATACCTGGGGCAAGTTTATGGTACGATGGCCGCTTTAAAGATGATGAAACCCAGGAACAGGGGAAAAATCGTGCTTGTTGGTTCGGCATTGGCTTACCGGGGCATTCCTTTGCAGTCAGCTTATTGCGGTGCAAAACATGCTATACAGGGCTTTTTTGATTCGCTTCGCTGCGAATTACTGCACGACAAGAGTGGCATTCAATTATCGATGGTGGAATTACCGGCTTTAAATACTACCCAATTTGGCTGGGTGAAAAATAAATTACCTAATAAAACCCGGCCCATGGGAAAAATTTTCCAGCCCGAGGTAGCCGCGAGATCTATCAGGTATGCAGCTACGCACAATGTACGTGAAATTTACGTGGCCATGCCTACTTTCAAATCCATTATCGGGGATAAATTTTTCCCGGGCCTACTGGATCGAATCCTGGCAAAAAGCGGGTTCAAGGGACAACAAATGGATGAACTTGAAAAATCCAGGCGTCCCGATAACTTGTGGGAACCTGTCCCGGGAGATCATGGTTCTCATGGAATTTTCAATGATCAAGCATCTTTTAAAAGTCCCCTGCTGTGGGCCGTGATTCATTGGAGGGCAATCTGGGTTATTACGATACTGGCTTTAGCTCTTCTAATTTTACTGTTATTTATTTTATAATCAATGATATTGAAGCTTTGCATTATAATAATATGCTTCATGCAAATTTAAATAATACATAGACCGGCAACTTAAACCTTCTTCTTCCCTGGCTTCTTCTCCCGGAACTCGTTGTTAGAATCATTAATTTAAGAGAATTATGATGCTGACAGAAGGGGAAATAAAAGGTGAGGTTAGAAGATAATGTTAGAGAATTTCATGGAAAGATATTCCAGTCGTTTTGATTTTTAATATTGTTACACGAAACCTGCCAAGGAAAAGTATCCCATAAACTATTAAAAAAATAAGCAAAAAGTTCTAATATACGAGTTGTTCAATTAAACTCTTGCTCATGTAAGATGTTGTATTTGAAGAGTAATTAAACAAAAATAACAAGATCATGTATATAGCCGCACTCATTTTATTGATCATTATCTCGGGATACTTTATTGTTAAAGGGTTTCAACGGGAAAAAAAGATTTTGATCATTATAGGCATTGTCGTTGCCGTTGCCACAGCCTCATTTTTCGGTCTCATGTCCTTTTGGGGCGATATGTTATGGTACAAGTCATTGGGATTTGAAAGCCGGTTTTGGACTGAATGGTATGCCAAAATTGGCATTAGCATATTGGCGGGGGTCGCATCAGCCATATTGATGTACCTGTTTACCCTTCTGTATCCCAAGGGAAAGCCCGTGATATACGGGCGATACCTGGTAATTTTGTTTGCCCTGGTGGCGGGTTTGGTATGGGGTTTTAACAACTGGTCCACGGTATTGAAATTTTTCAATCGCCAGCCAACAGGTATAGAAGCACCTGTTTTTGATAATGATATTTCCTTTTACCTTTTTACTTTGCCATTCTTGAATTCTATCGTTAATTTTCTTCTCGTGGTCATGATCACGGCAGTCATAGCCACTGCATTTCTCTATTACTGGTTAAAAAAGGAAGAGCATGAACACGAGGAATTTTATCCCGGCAAGGAGATAAGAAAGGTCATGAAGCAACTTTTTTATAACTCGGCCTTATTATTAATAATTATTGCTGCCGGGAAATACATTGACCGGTATAGCCTGATGATTTCAAGCCGGGGAGTGGTGTCTGGAGCTGGATGGACAGACGTTCACGTGAGAATTCCAATCATCACCGTGTTCGTGGTAATTCTAATATTATTATCATTTATCCTTGTAGTTCCCAGTCTTAGAAGGTTAACGAAAAAAATCATGCAAAAAATCGGTGGGCGATCATGGTCTTGGAGTTGGAAAGATACAGGAGTATTGGGTTTCATCGGGGTTTTAGCTGCTTTTTTTTGGTTTATCCTGCTGCAAGTCGTACCCGGGTTATTCCAATGGCTTAAGGTGGAACCTAATGAAATTTCCCTGGAAAAACCCTATATATCAAGAAACATAGAGTTTACCCGTCGAGCATTTCAACTGGATAAAGTTTTGGAACGGGATTTTGATTACAAACCCGTGTTAACTGGAAACATGGTGGAAGAGAATGAGACCGTATTTTCCAACATCAGGTTGTGGGATTGGAGAGCGCTTGATGCTGTTTACCAGCAGTTCCAGGAGATACGCTTGTATTACGAGTTCCTGGACGTAGATATAGATCGTTACCGGTTTAACGATGACCTGAGGGAAGTGATGATTTCTGCCAGGGAGATGGAAACAGAAAACTTACCCCAGCAAAGTCAAACGTTTATCAATAAAAGATTCAAGTATACACACGGTTTCGGGATAACCGTGGCGAACGTGAATGATTTTACACCCAGTGGTTTGCCCAGGCTGCTCGTTCGCGATATTCCCCCGAAAAGCGAGTACCCGGAATTAAAAGTGACTTCACCAAGGATCTATTATGGAGAAGGGACAGACGGGTACGTGGTAGTGAATTCCGAGGAAAGGGAATTTGATTACCCCAAGGGAGAAGCGAATGTTTATAACCGTTATGATGGCACTGGTGGGGTTCAAATCAGCAACTTATGGCGTAAGGTATTGTATGGATGG
The DNA here is from genome assembly GCA_964582245.1 of uncultured Bacteroidales bacterium. Taxonomy (GTDB): domain Bacteria; phylum Bacteroidota; class Bacteroidia; order Bacteroidales; family CAZOSQ01; genus CAZOSQ01. Next base: position 4,213 of record CAZOSQ010000198.1, read on the forward strand.
AAACTGGAAGGAACCCGTTTTTTGCTATCTTCATATCCCACGAAGGAAAGCCGGGTAATGTTTAATAGGCAAATTACGCGAAGGGTACAAGAAATCGCACCATTTTTGAAATTTGATAATGATCCATACATTGTCCTGGTAGATGGAGCTTTATATTGGTACATAGACGGTTACACGGTTGCTTCTACATACCCTTACAGTGAATCATTTAGTGCCATCGAAAGGATCGAATACAAGGAGAAAAATATTGATAGGACATTGGTGACCCAAATTGCCCCCCAGCTAAATGGTTATAACTACGTGCGTAATTCGGTAAAAGCCATAGTCAATGCATACAATGGAGAGGTAACTTTTTACGTGTTTGAAAAGGATGACCCTGTCATACAAGTTTGGAGGAAAATTTTTCCTGGTTTGTTCAAGGATAAAGAAGAAATGCCGGTTCCGTTCATGGAACACGTGAGATATCCCATGGACAGGCTCTTGGTGCAAGGTAAAATATACTCGAAATATCACATGACAGACCCGGAAGTGTTTTACAACCAGGAGGATCTTTGGATCCGGGCCACCGAAAAATATTACAATGATGTTCAACCTGTTCCACCTTATTACATCATATGGGAAAGGCCGGGTTCCAATGAACCTGAGTTTGTCCTGATCCAACCTTTCACCCCAAAAAACAGGCAGGTGCTTATCGGCTGGATTGCCGGGATGAGTGACATGGAAAATTACGGGCAGCTAATTACATTTAAATTTCCAAAAGAAATGCGGGTATTGGGACCCCAGCAAGTGGAAACAAAAATTGACCAGGATAGTTACCTGTCAGAACGACTAACTTTATGGGATCAAAGAGGTTCAAACGTGATTCGGGGAAACGTGCTGGCTATTCCTGTTGGACGTACCATCATGTATGTTGAGCCAATCTACCTGAAATCAGAAACGGCAGCTTATCCCGAATTGAGGCTGGTGGTAATCATGCACAATGATGAACTCAGCTACGCCCCCACGTTTGAACAGGCTTTAGAAGGGCTGCTGAAGGATGAAAAGCCTGTCGTCGAGAAAAAAGAAGATGATAAACAAGAAGAAAAGGCCCCTGGAAAAGATTACGCGGAACGTGCCAACAAGGCATTTAATGATTATATACGTTACATGGGAAACAAGGATTTTGAAGCGGCAGCGAGATCTTTGAGAGAACTTGAAAGTATATTGCAAGATATGGGGACAGAATAAGAAATGTTTTTGGATTCAACCCCCATCCCGCATAGCTATTGGAACCCTTTATCGTGAAAGAGGTTAGATTGTGCGGGTGTTATTTTCCTGTTTATACTTTATTCACCTAGAATTCGGGGGAAGATAGGGGACAAACTATTTTTCACGAAAGATGGCGAGGAAGCATTGGAAATATTTTACAACAATGACCTGGGTATTGTTTGCTGGATATCAGGCTTCCCAATAAGGATGGTTACCAGGGTGTGAGAGAAATGAAAGCCCGAAAGCCGGGAGTGCCCCTGCTAGCCCAAGCCGCTTACGCCTTGCCAGGCGATATTAAAACCTTACTCTTTGAATTACAAAAGATTATGAATATTTCTTAACTAAACGACATTGCATTATAATTCATTCCACCGATTATCTCAAATTCCTGGGAAAAAACGTTCAAGTTGGTAAAGAATATCAGTATTGTAAACAGTCTCTTCATCATTTGTAAGTCCTTTTTTCATTGCGCAATGACGTATGGCAATAATGAAATGTAGAGCATTGCAAAGCTCCAATTTTCCACGTTACCAAGCCGTTTATTAAATGCAATTTCGTTTAAATTAACCACTTTTATCCCTATGTTTTATAAGTATGTGTGCCCCACATGAGCATGAGCGCACATTTTATAAGCTTCATAGTAGCATTCTTTATGCTATAAACATTGCAAATACCGTTACGCTTGCAGGCAACGACATGTATATGCGTAGTTGCGGGATTTGAAACCAATTTCGTTTTAAGTTTGTACATTTTTTAGTTGCACAAAGTTTCAATATACCATAACCCCGCATCATCGCATATACAAGATAATGGGCTGGTTTTCCTATTCCGTAAATTCAACGATATGACCCGAAACAATTACTTTATAAAGCCGCACAATTGGGAAAAATGAACGTTTAACTTCAACAGTTTCATTAATTATTGCTTTAGAACCACCTACCAGGTTTGCTTTTGATAACATATTTGCTCGTGCTTCTGCAATCATTGCTTTTCTTGAATGTCCACCAATTCCAAAAACATACATTGCTTGTGATTCTCCTTGAACACTTTCAATAACTTTGAAATTATTCTTTGATAACACAATTTCAGTCGCATGAACATTTGAATTTGTAGTCAAACCTGAGTGAATTGCACAACTTGAAAAGAGGAATGTAATCCCAATTAGTAAACAGGGCAAACGCATGAAAAATTTTTACTTCTCCATGTTTAAAACCGGGATAAAAA
>CAZOSQ010000199.1:0-6626 GCA_964582245.1 uncultured Bacteroidales bacterium
TTAAAAAGAAATAGTTACCTGGCAGGTATTGATTCCAGTTTACAAGAAATAGACAGTTTGGTATCCAACTATAAGTTCCTCCAGGTAATTTTAGGGAGAAGGACAGTATATGCTTCTTTTCACCAGGATAATTTGGGTGAACTGGATTACTTGATTGTCATGGATATGAAAAGTTTGACCAAGTTGACTCGTTTAAGAAATAAAGTATTTCAATTACTGGAAAAAGATTTCAGGATTACTACCAGGATGTATCATGACCATGAAATCCTTGAAATTTTTGATCGAGAGGAACGAGAAACATACTATCTTTCTTTTATATTTAACCAGTTAATACTTTCCTTTAATCATCAACTGGTTGAAGCGGCAATTGACCAGTACGCAGAACCTGTCATTGGACGTGATCCCAATTTTCTCGTGGTTCATGAGCAAATCACCCACAAGGATATGTTTCGTATTTACATGAATTATAAGCTTTTTTCTTCTTTAAATTCTTCAAATCCCAAACAATCCGGTTTTGTAAAATACGTGGCAGAAAACCTTGCCTTTTCAGGTTTGGCTTTTGATTTAAAAAAAGAAGGGGATATTATAATAACCGGGAATACTTCGATAGATGCCACACGTAGTTCCTATTTTAAGGCATTAATGTCTTCCGGGGAAGGAAAAATGGAAGTGGCTTCTATAGCACCATACCGGACGGCAATGTTTCTTTCGATTGGTTTTGATGATTTCTTGCATTTTCACCATCAAATAGACTTGGCTATGCAGAATGATCCCGTTGAATACAAGGAGATACAGGATAATATTCATAGCATCGAGTCTAGGTTGAAAATTGATATACCCGGAGATTTACTTGGGTGGGTGGATGATGAATTAGCCATTTTACAAATAAGACCCGAGCTGAGAGGTAAGGAAACCGAGTATGCCTTGTTTTTGAAAGCAAAACGGAGAAAAGAGGCTGAAAAACAATTGGATTACGTGATCAAGCAGATTGAAAAGAACACACCGGGAATCAAGTTCAAGGGGGTTGATTATAAGGGCTATCAAGTAAAATATATAGCTTTTCCCGGGTTGTTCAAATTGTTATTCGGGAAATTGATTGAAAAAATTGAAAAACCTTATTATACGATCATCAATGATTTCGTAATTTTTAGCAACCATCCCCAGGCCCTGAAAAGTATTATCAATGATTTTGAAGCCGATTTCGTGCTTTCTGAAAATGAATATTACCAAGATTTTATATCAGGTTTTGAAAAACGTTCAAACATGTGCATGTACGTGACCATTCCTTTATTATATACCAACCTTCGCCAGTACGTAGGAAAAGAGACATGGAGCGATATTGAAAAAAACAAGCAATATGTCATGGGTTTTCCCCAACTGGGCTTCCAGTTAACCAACGAGGATAACCTGTTTGAAACCCGTTTGGCAGTTAATTTTGATGAAGATTTTGATATTTCTTCCTTGGATGCCACCATTGGGAAAGACGAGCATGAAACTGGTGTGGTAAAGGCTTCAAAAGTCCAAATTGATGATCTGGATACGAAAAAGTATGAAGAATTTTATGAAAATGGCGAATGTAAATTGAGTGTTAATGTTAAAAACGGCCAAAAACATGGTAGGTACAGGGAATACTACCCGGATGGTTCCGTTAAGTTAAAGGGAACATACAAGGATGATAAAAAGGAAGGAATTTGGAAGTTTTATAATGAAAATGGAAAGATAGTAAAAGAATTGACCTATATGGATGGTAACATAGTTGAATAGTCACTAGGGTTAAGTCAAGCGTAAACTATCGAGCCAAAACTTGTTCTTTTTAGTTTTTATTTAAAAAAAAACCATGTAGCTTCTCCTTCGTAGTATTATGGAAAAGATGCTACCGGCTATGCTTACTTTTTTTTACAAAAAACTAAAAGTAACTTTGCATTACCGATATCCTAGGCTAGTGTCATGTCAATGATAAAGCGTCCTGACGTTTCAGCCACTACGCTGGGTTCAAGGTGAATCCGATGCGCTTTAATACATGTGACGCGTCACTAGTCACATTTTGATATGAATTAAAGGATATGTTGTTAATGATTTAATTTTATCGATAAAACTTGTTTGTAAAGACTTATGTTGTATTAATTTAGTAGACACCTTACTCCTTAATATTTATTAAGATTCCTTATAAACTGGGGGCTTCAGGTTAATAAAATAAGTATCTTCCTTCTTGAGCAAAATATTTATACGTATTTTTATCCCACTGAATAAAATTAATAATAAATCATCCGATACCATATGGAGACGATAAAAGAGGAGCTTGCACCTGAAGTTTATGAAATTATAGAAAAATGGAAAAATAAGCAGGGAAACCTGATAATGATTCTACATGCTATACAAGGGCACTATGGTTATATTCCAAGAAATATTGCCATGTTTTTGTCCGAACAACTTTCCATTCCCCTGGCCCGGATTTATGAAGTAATTACCTTTTATAATTTTTTCAACTTAGAACCACCGGCCGATTTTACCATTTCGATATGTACCGGTACAGCATGTCATTTAAAAGGAGCACCGACTATTCTGGAATCTTTCAAAAAGAAATTGAATATAAAAGTTTCGGAAAATTATAGCATCGATCGTAAGTATAAAGTAGAAGAAGTCAGATGCATTGGTTGTTGTGGTTTAGCACCTGCTATAATGGTCAATGGAGAAGTAATTGGGAAAGTGAAGCCCGAACAGGTTGAAGAAATCATTAAAAAATACCAGTAAGTAATTAGGAATATGGAAAAATTGACACTAGATAATTTGCCAAAACATCGCGAATCAATTAGGGGTATCATGGATTCACGACTTAACCCTAAACCCAAGCAAGAAAAGAATGGTATAATGATTTGTCGATCAACTGGTTGCGAATCCAGCCGGGCTGAAGATATTTATAACAATTTCATTAAAATAATTGAAGAAAAGGGATTGCAAGATAAAGTTTCAGTTTGTAAAACAGGTTGTTTTGGAATATGCGAAAAAGGTCCACTTATAAAAATGTTGCCAAGCAATATTTATTACACATTGGTAACCCCGGAGGATGTTTCCGAAATATTTGAACAACATATTTTAGGTGATAAACCGGTTCAAAGGCTATTAATGCCAGAGCAACAAGAAGATCTCAAGAATAATATATCGGTTTTTGAAAAGCAACTTCGAATAGTTTTACGAAACAACGGGTTGATTAACCCGGAAAGTCTTGATGAATATATAGGTGTGGGTGGTTATGCCTCCTTGCAGAAGGTTTTGAGTGACATGGAACCTGCTGATGTGATTGCTGAATTGAAAATATCAGGTTTACGCGGGCGAGGTGGTGCAGGATATCCCACCTGGTTAAAATGGACAAATACCAGGGCATCAGAGAGTGACCAAAAATACGTAATTTGCAATGGAGATGAAGGTGACCCGGGAGCATTTATGGATCGTTCAATTTTAGAGGGCGATCCCCACTCGATAATCGAAGCAATGGCTATAGGTGGATATACCGTGGGGGCAAGCCAAGGGTATTTTTATATTCGTGCGGAATATGGTTTAGCCATTAAACGTGTTCAACTTGCCATAGAACAAGCTTACGAAGCAGGTATACTTGGAAAATCGGTATTGGGAACCGGGTTCCACTTTGACTTGGATATACGTCTGGGAGCAGGTGCTTTCGTTTGTGGTGAAGAAACAGCCTTGATTGCATCTATCGAGGGGAAAAGAGGTACTCCACGTCCCCGTCCACCGTATCCTTCCAAGGAAGGATTGTTTGGAAAACCTACCATGATTAATAACGTAGAGACCCTGGCTAATATCCCTCAAATTATCTCTAAGGGAGGCGATTGGTTTGCTTCAATCGGTACTGAGAATTCAAAAGGTACGAAGGTTTTTGCTTTAACAGGAAAAATTAATGTTTCAGGCCTGATTGAAGTCCCCATGGGAACCACTATCCGGGAAATTATTTATGATATAGGCGGTGGAATTGCTAACAATAAAAAAGCGAAAGCTGTGCAAACAGGTGGACCTTCCGGGGGGATAATTCCGGGGGAATTTTTTGACATGCCTATTGATTATGATAATTTGCAAGCCATGGGATCCATGATGGGATCAGGAGGAATGATCGTGATGGATGAAGATGATAGCATGGTGGACATAGCAGAATATTATATCGGGTTTAGTGTTGACGAATCTTGTGGGAAATGTGCCCCATGCCGGATAGGTAATTACCAGATGTTGAGGATTTTGGAACGGTTTACCAAAAAACGAGGGAGAGAAGAAGATTTACAAAAATTACATGATATTGGTTTGGCTATGAAAAAAGGATCACTTTGCGGTCTCGGGCAGTCATCACCTAACCCAGTAATATCAACCCTAAAGTATTTCGAAGAAGAATATAGGGAAAAAATTAAAGCATAAACAACCAGGTTAAATAATTAGAAATGGTAAAAGCAAAAATAAACAACCAAAATATACGTGTTAAAGAAGGTATGACCATCTTGGAGGCTGCCAAGGAAGCACAGGTGAATATCCCAGTGCTTTGCAATCACCCTGATTTAAAGCCAAGCGGATCATGTGGCATTTGCGTGGTGAAGGTATCCAATTACAATAATAAATTGCTGAGGGCTTGTACGACTGCTGTTGAAGAGGGAATGGAAATTATTACCCATGATCCTGAAATAATACAGGTAAGGAAAAATATTTTGGAATTGATTCTTTCTTTCCACCCGAATGACTGTTTAAAATGCGGTCGTAATGGTTGCTGCGAATTGCAGGATCTAGCCGCTGATTTTGGAATACGGGAGCATCCTTTCGATAACATTGTTGAGCGACGGGAGAGAGATGTATCCACGAAAGCCATTGTTATTGATCCGCCAAAGTGCATTAAATGCGGGCGTTGTATTGAAGTTTGTCAACAGCTCCAGGATGTTTGGGCTCTTACCTTTATTGACCGGGGACACAATATCAAAATGCGTCCAGCAGGGGATATTGCCTTGGCAGAATCCCCCTGTGTACGTTGCGGTCAATGCAAGGCACATTGTCCCACCGGGGCTATATATGAATATGATCATACCTACCGGGTGTATCAAGCCTTATTGGATGAAAAGAATTTTTGCACCGTGCAGATTGCCCCTGCCGTTCGAGTGTCATTGGGAGAAGCTTTCGGTTTGCCCCCGGGGACAAATCTCACTAGTAAAATATATGCCGCTTTAAGACGACTAGGCTTTAAAGCCATTTTCGATACTAATTTTGGAGCTGATGTAACCATCATGGAAGAGGCGTCCGAATTGATCCACCTTTTGGATAATGAACCCGAAAAGCTACCCCTCATCACTACTTGTTGTCCATCTTGGGTGGATTTCATGGAGAAAAGGTATCATGATTTCATTCCTAATTTTCCATCTTGTAAGTCTCCCATGGAGATTGTAGGAGTGCTTAGCAAAACTTATTATGCGGCGCAACGAAAAGTCAACCCGGACGATGTTTATTCAGTTGCTATTATGCCTTGTTCTGCCAAGAAATTCGAAATTATCCGGGGCAACGAAATGTTTGCAAGTGGGCAGCAGGATGTTGATGCGGTTCTTACTACCGAGGAACTCGCCCGCATGATTAGACAGGCAGGAATAGACCTGTTAAATCTTCCCGAGGAGAATGCGGACAACTTGTTGGGTGCATATAGTGGTGCCGGGACTATTTTTGGAGTTACTGGCGGTGTAATGGAAGCGGCTCTCAGGTCTGCCTACTATTTTAGCACGGGGGAATTTTTAGAACATTAACTTTGATAAAGTTCGGGGATTAGATGGCATTAAAGAGGCTAACATAAAAATCAAGAATAAAAATTTGAAGGCTGTTGTTGCCCATGGTTTGGGAAATGTATCCGCCGTGCTGGATAAAGTTCGTGATGCCCGGGAGAAAGGAACTTCCTCACCTTACCATTTTATAGAGGTAATGGCATGTCCCGGGGGATGTATAGCCGGGGGAGGACAACCCGGTAGAATTTCAAATAGTATCCGCGAAGCAAGAATAAAAGGGCTCTACGATGATGACAAAGACTTGCGGGTAATGCGCTGTTCCCATGATAATCCCTATATCAAGATGTTGTATGATAATTATTTAGGTGAACCATTGGGAGGGAAAGCCGAAGAATTGTTGCACACAAAATACGTTGCACGTCCACAGTATCATAAATAGGAGCCTGAAATTTGTAGAATGGGATTATTGCGAACCTGCAGCAAGATTTTATAAGTTGAAAATGTAGAATATGAATAAAGATTGCTTTTGTATGTGCAACATAGGAACATAATAAGAGTAGCACATCTTTATAATCCTATTCATCCATTTTTGCTTATGGTTTCTATTTTTTCGTAATTAGATAACAGGATATTTTTACCTTCTAACTTGATTATCCTTTCTTTGTCAAATTCCTTAAGAAATTTAATGGCACTTTCTATAGTAATAGATTCAAAATCCGCTATGCCTGGCGGGTAAGGTATTGAAAAACAGATTCGTCTTTAAATTTTTCTTGTGTTAGATAGGTTAATGCGGAGGCCAATTTGCTTCTCATTTGTTTATATGAAACATCCATGTATTTCATACACAACCGAGCTTGCGAGCTCACCGTAGGT
>CAZOSQ010000200.1:0-6602 GCA_964582245.1 uncultured Bacteroidales bacterium
GCTCTATGATTTTACGCTATCATGCTTTTTTCTTTTCTTAAATATAGGTATAATAAACACTAAAACAATGATAATTAAGCATACAAAGGGTAAGATATTACCAAATATTGAAAATAGTGTTTTCGTCTTGTTTATTGGAACCTCAGCATAAAATATTCTATCAGAAGACGAAAAGTAATTCAGTTCTGATAATAACTTTCCATTATTATCGTAAGCAACAGATAAGCCATTACCAGTTATTCTAAAAAGATTAAAGCCATTTTCAATAGCTCGAAATCTACTTATTTTTGCATGATAAGGGGTTATTTCTTTCCAATCACCAGCTGGAGCACATAAGATATTTATACCTTTTTTGCCATATTTTCTTATATAACTAGGGAAATCCAAGTCAAAACATATTGCAGTTGATAGTTTTCCAAATGATGTCTCGATAACAACAGGGTTCCTATCACCTCTCGCGATATTTTCCATTGTTGGATAGGCTTTTATATATTCAAATTGTTCGTTCGAATGAGGGACTATCCAAATAACTTTTACTTCTGCTGGTTCCTCTGGATAAGCAGAAGGAATTGAAAAAACCGAAAGACCAATATACACTTCATAACTATCTGAAATCTCTTGATACTTTTTAATTAACATTTGTTCTTCACTTTTTTTTATACTATATGCATTTTCTTGCCAGATGACTATTTTGGAACCATTTTGAATAGCGTCTATTGTCTTTTTATATGGCTCCACATGATTATTCGGATTAAGAATTCCGGCAATTTTAACACTATCTCCATCAGCAATGTTTATACTAATTACTCCATATAAAATTATAAGAAAAATGACTGGTAAAAAATATATCGATACTTTTTTGATACATTTCTTATCCTTATAATGATCCATTAAGTAGTTGAGTATATTTGAAGTCCAACCTATTAAGAAAACGATCCCCCACAAGCCAAAGATTGAAGCTATTTGAATTAGAATTATATTATCCTGAGTATTGCCTATTGAAACAAGTGTTCCTGACGGACTTATTAAAGCCAATAAATAAGAGAACAAAGTTAATAACGAAGGAAATAATAATGTTTGGGGAAACCAATTGTCGTTACTAGATAATCTATTTAATAAAAAAGGTAATGAAAATAACAACGCTATTATGAAACACACAATATAATATATTGGGAATGGTAAAGGAATTATATTTTTCCATATAAAAATATTTGAAACGAAACTAATTAATAATATTAATAAAAAGGCAACCGATAATTTATTATATTTTGAAAACCGGATGAAACAGAAAACAGTTATCCATATTGCAATTGGTAGTACCCATTTTCCAGCAGAAAAAAAGATGAATATTGACCCAAAAAGATAGTAAAGAAATTTGTCAGGCAAAAATTTTTTATTTTTAAACATTATTCCCCCTTAATAAAATTTATTAGCTACTACAAATTTAAACCCCTATATTACTACCTGTATATCCGTTGAACTACAGGTAAAAAGCTACAAGAGTTTTGGCAGTAACACTATAGATTCAAGGCCCACAAATAAATAACCGTTTCGGAAGCCTTCCAAACGGTTATCCTAATGGCGGGAAAGATTGACTTGGATTCTCAATCTGTAAATCAGTTAAGCAGCTAAAAGCAAAATATATCTTCCATTAAAAAAACAGAAAAATAAACCCAATCATGAAATAAAAATCTGAGTGTCTTTTTTCTATCATTTATCTTTTTCTATTTTCTTTTCACTAAATAGCTGTTTAAGTAAAAATATAACCTTGACAACTGCGACTATTGGAAAGGGAATCCCTCTCCATTTTGATTTTTCTTCTTTCCATGTTTTAGTTTGATTATTACTTTTCAAATTTACAACGTTTTTTTGATCACTGGTTAAATTTTTGGAAAATAACATTTCATCCATTGTTAAATCATAGACTTTAGTCAGCGCTAATAGATTATCTGTGTCTGGTGATGATTCTCCTCTTTCCCATTTAGAAACTGCTTGACGACTAACGCCAATCTTTCCAGCTAGCTCCTCTTGTGATAATCCGTGTTTTATCCTTAAACTTCGAATTTTTTTTGCAATTTGAATATCCATGCTGTACCTCCTAATTTATTCTAAGTAAATTATAGCAAAATATCTATTGGTTGCTCTACCAATTCTGCTTAGAAATTACGCAACTTTAGGTTGCAATGTTTAGATTTTGTGGTTCCTTTCCCTATTTCCAGTTTCTGATACCGGGATATGAATATGGCATTGAAAATGCCGGGGCAATCGCCTTGGCTGATCTTGGGCATGAATTCTTCATTTGGTTTTTGTTTGTACCTCTGTTAATGAATACCGTCACTCAAAAAACGTCGGTTAAAGGCGTTATCGGCAATTTTCTGAAATCTCCGGTCATTATTGGAATCATGTTTGGTATTCTTTTCAACCTATTAGGACTAAAAACATTTCTTTACAAAAACTGGATCACAGCCTCAGTCATGACAACCTTTGACTTTTTGGCAAATCTCGTTGTCCCGCTTATATTAATCGTCATTGGATACGGTATTCAACTACAAAAAGCATCCTTCAAAGAACTGGGGATCATACTTATGGCAAGACTGGGATTTTGGATGCCCATTTTCCTGTTGTTGAATTATCTCATCATCCCCTTATTCTTTCCTTTTGGTAAAATGTTTACCCATGCACTCTTTACCCTGTTCATCCTCCCGCCGGCCTTTATCATTCCGGTCTTTATGAGCAAAGAAAACAAAAAAGAAGAAACATATATCCACAATATGCTAACGGGGTACACACTGGTATCGATGATTATTTTTGCGATTTATTTTGTTTTTTCTCAGGTGTAATAGAAATTGATTTACCTGTATAATACAATTGGTAGTAAAATATCCGCAGGAACAATACCGGTGGAAATGATGGAGTTTTCCAGGTAAGAGGTTCATGAAAAAGATCGAGGAGTGTTGAAAAATGAATGAATACAAAGAATCATTAAATATACTTAGTAAATTATTCAGCAAAGACTGTCAATTTTCATTAGCAACAACTGCTGGAAATGTACCATCTGTAAGGATTGTTGATACGTTCTATGAAGATGCTTGCTTTTATGTTGTGACATACTCAAGTTCTAAAAAAATAAAAGAGATTGAACACAATAAGAATGTTGCACTATGCAATAAATTAAATAGTTTTTCAGGATTAGCATATAACATCGGTCACCCAAAGAAAGCTGAAAACACCCATATTAGAGAAAAACTAACTTATGTTTTCCGAAATTGGTATTTTAAGCACAACGATGAAAACGATCCATTAATGTGCTATATGAGGATTGAGCTTCTAAGGGGTTTCTTTTATTGTGAAGGTTTAGGTTATAAATTGGATTTTCAGGAGAAGCATGCCAAAATATTCCCCTTTAATTTTAACCCAGTTATTTTACCATAAGCTGTTTGTGTTATCTTTTATGCCATGACGAGGAAACAGTTCAAGGCACACTGAAGAAAACTATTAAATAAGATCCTACAGCTGTAAAGGCACTTTAGGAGGTTAAAAATGAGAAAGTACATTGAAAAGATAATAAATACCGTTGATCAGAAAAACTGTCAAGAGCCTGAATTTCTCCAATCAGTTCAAGAAGTTTTAAAGACATTAGTACCCGTCTTAGAAAGGAATCCGCATTTCAGAAAATACGCTATACTTGAGAGAATCGTAGAGCCGGAGCGGCAAATTATTTTTAGAGTTCCTTGGATGGATGATAATAACAAAGTTAGAGTAAATAGAGGCTTCAGGATACAATTCAACTGTGCTTTAGGACCTTACAAGGGTGGCTTACGCTTTCATCCTTCAGTCTATATCGGTATTGTTAAATTTTTGGGATTTGAGCAGATATTTAAAAATGCATTAACCGGAAAACCTTTGGGAGCAGGGAAAGGTGGAAGCGATTTTGATCCAAAGGGTAAATCAGATGATGAAGTCATGCGTTTTTGCCAAAGTTTTATGAACGAACTCTACCGACACATAGGTTATCAGACTGATATACCAGCCGGTGACATTGGCGTGGGTAAAAGAGAGATCGGTTACCTCTTTGGACAATACAAAAAAATAAAAAATATTTATGAATCGGGTTTTCTCACAGGAAAGGGGCTTGAATGGGGAGGAAGTCATGTTAGAATGGAAGCTACTGGGTACGGTTTGATTTATTTAATGAATAATATGCTGAAAAAAGTTGATATGACCATGGGAAAAAAGAGAATAATCATTTCCGGATCAGGAAACGTTGCTATTTATGCAGCTGAGAAAGCTCAAAATATGGGAGCTATCGTTTTGGGATTAAGCGATTCATCCGGATGCATTTACGATAAAAACGGAATAAACTTAGAGATCATAAAAGAAATCAAACTGGGGAAAAGAGGCCGTATTCGAGAATATCTGGAAAAGGAACCAAAAGCAGAATACAAAAATAATAGTGCTGAAATCTGGAACATCCCTTGTGATATTGCGCTGCCTTGTGCTACTCAAAATGAAATTGATAAAAAAATTGCAAAAACCCTTGTGAAAAATTCTGTTATCGGAGTTGGTGAAGGAGCGAATATGCCTTGTAAGCCAGAAGCAATCGACATTTTTTTAGAAAACAATGTGCTTTTTGGGCCAGGAAAAGCAGCTAATGCAGGTGGCGTTGCAACATCAGCTTTGGAAATGACACAAAATGCGATGTGGGATTCGTGGTCTTTTGATGAAGTAGATGAAAAACTAGAAGAAATAATGAAAACAATTTATCGAATATGTAATGATGTTTCTGAAGAATATGGTTTGGAAAATAATTTTGTAGCAGGTGCGAATATAGCTGGATTCTTAAGAGTTGCAAATGCTATGTTGGAACAGGGTTTGGTTTGATTTAGAATATGCTTACAAAAGCATGTTAACTACGCCCTTATCATTTATTATTGAAAACACTCTTGCTTTTTTCATGGCAGAATTAGATCGTGGAGAAAAATACCAATTCTGATTTGACAAAGGAGAAGAACAGTGTCCATTAAAGGACGATCGAGACGTATTATTGGACAAAATTCAGCGGGGGTTTTTTTGATTTCTTGGGACGATTAACCATTCATTAAGTAATCAAAAGCACAATCAGGCCCGTCCTTTATTTTTGGTATCCTGAGTTTTTAGGCAGGCCCTAATTAGTTAGACATTACCATCAGTACAAATAGTATACCTTGTTATTCTTTTTTTTAATTATTTTTTTATACATTTCTTTCAGCTGCTTTAAATCACTTTTCTTGGCTAATCTAAAATCCAACTTTTCCACGAGAATAATTCCTTTTTTAGAATGGGGAATTATAGCATACTAATAGAAGGCAAAAGCTGATCCGGACTTGGATGTAAAAACTAAACCAGCTCCAAATAATGCTATAATCCAAAAGTTAAAAACTATTTAAAATAAAGAAGACGCAATATGTTAGCACCAAAAGAAAATAGTTATTATTTGTCTGAATATATTATATTTTCAATGTAGAGTGTGAACGGCGGAAAAGTTAGCAACGAAGTATTTCTGAAGAGAATACAGGAGGGTTTTATGACTGAACAAGAGTTAATCAAATGGCTTTTGGAAGGAGATGTGTCAATTCAGTATCAGGTCCATAGAGATCTTTTAGGAGAGAAATTAACCGATCTCCAACAACGAATAGCGACTGAAGGTTATGGTAAAATTTACCTTTCTCGTAGAAATTCAGATGGACATTGGGGAAGAAAGTTTTATCAGCCTAAATGGATTTGCTCCCATTACACATTGCTTGACTTACGCAATTTGGGATTACCAAAAGACAATCCTCAAGCCAGAGAAACAGTTGAGATGATTGCAAAGCAAGAAAAGTCTGGGGATGGTGGGGTTAATCCGGCAGAAACGGTTAGCCAAAGTGATGTTTGTGTCAACGGAATGTTTATGAATTATGCCTGTTATTTTTCAATAGACCCTAAATTGCTGGAATCTGTTGTAGATTTTATCTTGTCACAAAAGATGGAAGACGGCGGGTTCAATTGTCGATTGAATCGCTCAGGTGCCAAACACAGTTCCCTGCACACAACTATTTGTGTTTTGGAAGGTATCTGTTCTTATAAACAGCAAGGATATATTTATCGACTGAAAGAACTTGAAGAAGTGGAAAAATCATCCGCAGAATTCATTCTCAAGCACCAATTCTATCGATCCGACCATACAGGTGCTATCATCAGCAAACGATTTTTAAACTTTCCTTTTCCTCCAAGATGGCACTATGATATTGTCAGAGCTTTAGATTGTTTTCGAGAACGAAATGCGCCTTTCGATAAAAGAATGGAACCAGCTCTTGAAGAAATAAAGAAGAAAACAGGAAACAACATGAATACAGCCTGTACGGGATGCGGCTACTGCTGGGACTGTCCCCAGGAGGTACCTGTTGCAGCATACATGCAGGAATACAATCAAAAGCACATATTTGGTGCTGATGCTGAAAAGATGAAAAAGGTACTTAAGGGAAGCCGAGAATGGGGAATGCTGGTGGGTAAAGAAGCCTATGCAAAAGATTGTGTCGAGTGTGGTCAGTGTGAAGATGCATGCACACAGCACCTCCCCATAA
>CAZOSQ010000201.1:0-6562 GCA_964582245.1 uncultured Bacteroidales bacterium
TATTTTATCTATTCTCGTAATAGCTTTTAAATTATATTCTTCCTGTTGTGTAATACACTCTTCTACTTCAACAGGGGAGGCCCCGGGATATATGGCATTGATTATGATTAACTGGTTGTCAAGTTGGGGGAAAAAGGATGATGAAAGACTGCTTGCTCCAATCAAACCGAAGATTATGATCATGATGATGGCTAAATTAACCAGCACTTCATGACGTATAAAAAAACTAATGATCTTCTTCATCCTATATATGAATTGAAAATTATAATACCCCCCTGTTTTTTATTTTTTCTTTTTTAATTCTAAACATGATTATTTGGGTGTAGCAGGGATAACTTTTGTTCCTTCGAAAGCCTGGGATCGGTCATCAGTTATTACCAAGGTTCCATCTTCCAATCCCTTTACCACAGCATTTTGACCTGATAATCTTGCTATTTCCACCTGTTTAAGCATAGCAATGCTATCCCTGATAATGTATAATTTATTTTCATCGAGCAATATACTTCTTGGCAATTCTATCGCGTTTAAAAAAGTTTTTGCTTTTACCTTCCCCTCGAGATACATGCCAGATTTCAAGTTTGGATCCTGTACCTTGATGAATACCTTGACTGTTTGAGTCGCAGGGTTTACCTGTTGGTTTATCCTGTTTATTTCTCCGGTATATTCTTTTTCATAACCATTGGTTACAAGTTGCATTATTACTGTATCACCTTGTTTAATGTAGGGTAATTCTTCAAGAGTAACAGCTGCTTCTAATTCAAATATGCCTGCTTTGATAAATTCTCCCAGCAATTGCCCCATCCTCACTAATGTACCTTCATTAATGGCCACTGAGGTAATAGTACCTGTAAATGGAGCTCTTATAATATATTTATCCAAGCGTGTTTCCAATTGTTTAAGATTATAATATTGGGAATAAATATTTCTCCCCATCAGGAACAATTTTTGTTGTTCATTTTCAACATTTGGTAAAGGAGGAAGCTTCCTGTTCAAATCAATTTTTAAAAGATAATCTTTCCATTCTTCATAAATGGATGGATAATCAATCTTTAAATCTGGCACTACATTGGACAGGGCATTTAAAAAGGTGCTTTTCTGTGCTATTAAATTTTGCCGGGCTTCATCTTTGTTAATCCTAGCGATTACCTGGTTTTCTTTAAAATGTATGCCTATTTTGAAGGGTTTTTCTCCAGTCATTAAAATTCCAGCAACCTCGGAATATATCTCAATTTTATTTTCTGGTTGTAACCTCCCGGTAAGCAAGATGAATGTTTGTACAGTATCATTTTTAATCTCGATGGTATTTACAACCACACCCCGATCCGTTATTATTTGTTTATTTTCTCCATTTTGTTTTCCTGGTATTAGGAACATGGTGAAAATTATAATAACTATAAAAATGAATATTCCGATAATTAACAGTGTCCTTCTTTTTCTCATATAATCAGCTAAAAATCATCTTTAACAACCATGTTTAATGAGATTTGTTCAATTTAGATTCAAAAAAGTGATACCCGTATGGTGACCCTTATTATTTTATTTTAATTACCAAGACTCTAACCATAAATTTTAAATGGGAAATCATTGTTTTTAGAATGGGTGCTATTCTGTGATGTTCTGTGGAATAATTATAATTTAAGTGATTGCTCCATGGAATATATTTCGGATTTTCATGTATTTTAAAATAAAAATATTCCCGTTAATATTCTTCTCTAGGTTAATATTTCCAACTTCCGACAATAAAGGTTTTGAAATGGAAATTTTTTATTTTTATACCCAGCATTGAGATTTAATTATTGAAAATTTGACCACCGTGGATGGTTAAATTTCATCCGGGGTGCATTTAATAAATTAAAAAAGATACTTTTTTTTTGAATATATCAAATATTTTAACTATTTTGCATAAGATGGTATTTTTTATCATTAAAATGACTATTATTTTGCAGTATTACAAAATATAGAATACATAAATGGCTACTAATTACTTTTTGATAGATAACTACTATAACCTGCAGGGAAATGGTTTTATACCTTTTTCTGTAGGTTTTTTTTTGAAAATTCATCCTGCTTTCATAAAGGACAACAATGTGTTATATTATTTATAAGTAGTTAAAAGGGAAAATAATTAAAAAAATAAACAAAAAAATTAAACCTTATGACAAAAAATACTACTAAATTTTTATTTTCTCTCCTGGCGGGAATCCTTTTACTAACTAATGTTTATTCACAAAGAGGAGATATGTTCATTTCGCAACATATGTTGCACACGCCCTTTACCAACTCTGCAGCAATGGGTATGAAGCCACATTTTAACGGTGCAATTTTTTATAAAAGCCAGATTTTAGGTATAGAAGGAGCTCCAAGTATACAAGCATTAAATGTAAATGCTCCCATTATGGATGGAAGGAGCCATGTTGGTTTTTCATTGAATAATGATATGATAGGCCCCAATATGTATTCCAAAATACTAGGATCTTACGCATATACTATCGAAGCATTCAATAACAATTATCTTTCTTTTGGTATTTCTGCCGGAGTAGATCTCTTGCAAAATAAACGAGCAGGTATCCCTGTAAATGATGAGTTAGATCCTATTTTTGCCAATAATAGTAAAATGTTCGTTTTACCTAATTTTAACTTAGGTATCTTTTATTTTACTAGGAAATATTTTGTTGGAATAGGTGTAAATGAGATATTATCCACGGATATAGTTACCACCGATGGATTTAAATCAGAACTTGATTTTGATTTGGCAGAGATACCCTTCAACATGCAGGCGGGATACACATTCGAATTAAATGAAAATTTTGATTTAAAAACCTATTTGTTTGCAAAGAAAATTGAACCGGGTTTTTATCAAGCTGACCTGACAGTTATTACTGAATTTAATAAAATGGTAGGAGTGGGCTTTTCTTACCGGACACCGGGAGCTTTAAATATTATTTCGACCTTAAATATTTCGGATATTTTTAAATTAGGGTATGCATTTGATTATAATTTTTCTGATATTAGAAGTGTAACTGCCGGTAGCCATGAACTAATGCTAATTTTTAACCTTAAAAAGGAAAAACAAAATGCTATTATTGACAGCCCCAGGTACTAAAAAAGTATCAATATTAAAAACCCCCATTCTTTTAACGTTCTTGTTGTTAGCACCAGTATTTGGTGCATTTTCGCAAGAGTTTACTGATGATCTTAGCAAGGCAAACGAGTATTTCAACGTGAAAAAATATCGTGAAGCGTTGCACGTGTATTACAAAATTGAACCAAGAACACTGGAAATAAAAGAAAAGATTGCGAGCACGCATTACTTGCTTTTCGAGTATGAAGAAGCAGCTAAAGTTTTTGAAAACATAATTTCAGATAAAAAAATTTCTCCTGAATCAATTTTAAAATGTGCTCATGTTTATCGAGTTATGAAGAAATATAAAGAAGCAAAAACCCTTTATGAAAATTATTTATCACGGGTTCCTGAAAGCAAGGGAGAAATAAAACCTTACATAAATTCTTGCGATTGGGCAATGAACAATATTGCAAATGCTCCAAGGTATACCGTGGAGGAATTAAATGTTGATATTGGAGGAATTAGCCTTGGACTTGTTCCTTACGAGAATGGAATTATCTATTCAGTTCCAAAATCAGATGATTACTTATCTAATACCGTGTATTATGAATTAGCTTATTCAGAAATAAAAAAGGAAAAGGCCAAAAAACCATCCACCTTGTTCGGGGGTGGAGACTTTTATGAAGGTACACCTAGTATTACAGCAGATGGGAAATATATTTATTTTTCCAGGAATGCTTCCAAGGCATCAACCTATACGGAAAAAAGAAAGGAAAATCTAGGTTTAAGTTCTTCAGGGGTCAATATATTGAAGATCTACAGGGGAGAAAAGAAAAGGAACAAGTGGACAAACATCATTGAACTTCCCATAAACCACGATGAATATAGTACCACGCATCCATTCATAACTCCTGAAGGGAAAACATTGTTTTTCACTTCCAATCGTCCAGGTGGACAAGGTGGTTACGATATATACATGTCAGTTTTTAGCAATGGAAAATGGATGGTGCCTAAAAATCTTGGAGATAAAATTAATACACCGGCTGATGAATCTTTCCCATTCTTGTTTGAAAATAAATTATATTTTTCTTCCAAGGGTCACCCTGGATTTGGTGGATATGATGTTTTTTATGTTGAAATGAAAGAAAATGGTTGGGGAGAAGTAAATAACTTGGATAATGCCATTAATACATCTAAGGATGATTTTGCGTTCGTGCTCGCGGATGATCGAAATGGTTATTTATCATCAAACAGGGGAGAGGGGCAAGCAGTTGATAGAATATATAGTGTAAAGAAAATAGTATCAAATCTTTCCTTTTGGGCCACGACGAAAGATAAACTTTCCAACGAGGTTGTAAAGAATGCATCATATAAATATTCTGTTAAAGAAAAGTCCTCTGATGGATCTGTTTCTCCTGAAGGAAGATTTAATTTTGAATACCCTGATGATAGAGAAGTGGAACTTATTGTTTCTGCCAAGGGGTATCATGATTATAAAATGAATATATCCAAGGGACAGGAAATAGAACCTATGGTTATTTACCTGGAACCAAAACAATTGTATTTTAAAGGGGTTATTAAGGATGGAAATGATTACAGGGTATTGAAAGGTGATGTAGTTCTCTTGGATGACAAAGGAAATGTCATTAAAAAAATGGAAACATTGGACGATGGTAAATTTTCCATTGACTTAATAAAAGGTGTTCCATTTTATACTATAGAAGCAGAAGCAGATAATTACATGATATATTCAGAGAAATTCTTTGTTAATAATGAAGAATTTGATGCAGATACCATTAAAAAGGATTTGCTATTAAAAAGAATCGAGGTAGGTTCCAATGTTGTTTTGGATAATATTTTCTTCGATCTAAACAAATCAACTTTGCGTCCTGAGTCCTATAGGGAATTGAACAAGGTGTTTGCATTCTTGGATGAAAATCCTTCTGTGAATATTGAAATAGCGGGTCATACAGATAACCAGGGATCCATGCGGTACAATAAAAACCTTTCCTTGGCAAGGGCAAATAGCGTTGCCAGTTACTTGATAAAAAAAGGAATTGATGCAGATAGAATTACAACGAATGGATATTCTTATTCAAAACCTATCGCATCAAATGATACCGAGGAAGGTAGGGCCAAAAATAGAAGAGTAGAATTGGAAATAACAGAATTGAAGCTTAGAAAAAAGACAACAAACTAATTATTTATAAACCATAGACATTAAAAGGCAATCATTTTGGTTGCCTTTTTTCTTGGTAATGTGCCAAATGGATCCCAAATATTGGCAAAAACGCAGGATTTCAGTAGTAACATTAAACCCGGGAGAAGCTATCATCTTGTAATTGTTGGTGTCATATCAAGTGTAAGCCGGGTAAGGCGAAGTTACTTTTAATTTTTTGTAAAATAAAAGAGTCTTGATTCGATAGGTTACACTTGGTTTGACGCTAAGTTGCCATGCGGAACGATAACTCCAAAACTATTAAATATTCCTATTTATACTGGGGGTGTGATTATAAACTGGTTTGAATACAAGCTTTAAATTTTTATCGACAAATGGAACGAAAAGCAGAACTAGAAGTTATTAAATGATTCCTCTGTAAAAATTACATTACAGGGTTAATAGTGAGTGAATTTCAAATATAAGAAAGAGTTTTGTTAGTAATTATCCGGGTAAAAAAATGTAACTATTCTTGATTAGAAGGAGTTTATCGCTGTATCACCTATCTTATATCACTTCTGAAGGAAAAAGGTAAATGGTCGCCCTTTCATGAGGATAAAAAAAAATGTCCGATTAAAAATCGGACACCTATGAAAAAAATCAAAATATTGTTTTCAATTGACACAATAACAACTCGTGATATTAAGAATTGCTTTTTTTCTTTAAAAGAATTTCATCAATCATCTGAATAAACATTTCTTTTGTCTGATCAGGAGTTTGGCCAATTCCTGAACTAAGTTGTGGTTTCCCATCCATTGGACAAAATAAGAATGTTGGTAAGCTTTGAATGCCAAAAGCGGCAGTTAATTCACGTTCGGTTTGAGTGTCTACTTTATAGATATTAATTTGTCCAGCATATTTGGCTGCCAGTTCATCCAAGACAGGAGCTGCAATCCTGCAAGGCCTGCACCAATCAGCATAGAAATCAACAATGCATGGTTTATCACCTTCGAATACCCATTCGGTCGGATTTTTTTCGTAATTCATTACTTTATTAAGGAATTCGGTTTTTGTTAAAGGGATTGTTTTTCCCGTTGATTCCGTTTCCTGCTTGGTAAAATGTGTATCCACACCGGCAGTAGCTTTATCTTGTTGAGATACCTGGACAACCTTTTCCTGGTTACATCCCATTGAAATTAAAACTGTTAAAATGACTAAAATTATTGTTCTCATCCTGGAAATTTTGAATTAATAAGACTCCGTATGTTCTAATGCAAATAAAATGCAAATAAATAGAACGCTTTCCTATCATACGTTATTATGTTACTATTCTTGCTTTG
>CAZOSQ010000202.1:0-6498 GCA_964582245.1 uncultured Bacteroidales bacterium
ATTTATGAAAGAAACCCTGGATAGTTTAGAAAACGGTTTTAAGCATGAAATTCCATTTTCAATTTTGCTTAAAAGCAAAAAAATTAATTTTATCAATATAACACCAAGCCTTAGGTACAGGGGAATATTGTACGGGAGTTCCATCAGGAAAACTGTAGATGAAAACAACAGGGTCATTACAGAAGAAATTCCCGGGCTAAATTATGCACACGTGGTTCTACCGAACATTTCATCTACTTTTAATCCAAAATTTTATGGTTTTTATTCTTTTCGGAATCCAGATTCCCGTTTAGTAGCAGTGAGACATGTGATCACCCCGGTAGCCACTGTATCTTATACCCCTGATATGTCTTGGTTCACAAATTATTATGATTCTTACACGGATACATCAAATAAAGAGAAGGAATATTCAATTTACGAGGGGTATGTTTTTGGAGCACCCGCGGCCAATGGGAAAAGTGCGACCTTAAGTTTAAATTTAAGGAATAACCTGGAGATGAAATGGCGAAGTTTTAATGATACCGCTGAATCTATCAAGAAGGTAGGTATTCTTGATAATTTTGATTTTAGCACCAATTATGATATTATAGAAAAGATTTGGACTCCTTTAAACCTTACCAGCAGCACGAGGTTGTTTAATCTTATGAGTGTGAATTTTGGTGCGACATGGGATCCTTATCCTCTCACTGAAGACAATAAAAGAAACCAGGATATATTGTTATGGAAAGAAGGTAATATAGGGCGGTTAACCAATACCAGCCTGGTACTAAGTTTTTCCTTACGAGGTGGTAAAAAGGATAAAGAAGTAGATGATTTTATTATGGATCAACAATATGAGCAGTTTTATCTTGATTACTTGGGGTATGATCCAGACTTGTACTATTCTGCTTACGCAAATTTCCATATTCCTTGGAGTATGAACGTGAATTATTCCTATAATTACTCAAAACGAACATCGGCAGAACCAACCATCAACCAATCTCTTCGATTAAGTGGTGATGTTAGTCTTACGAATAAATGGAAAATTGGGGTGAATACAGGGTATGATATCATGCAAAAAGAATTTACCACCACATCCATTAATATTTACAGGGATCTTCATTGCTGGGAAATGAGTTTGCGTCTTGTACCCTTCGGCCCTAGGCAAAGTTATACCTTTAAAATAAATGTAAAAGCATCTATATTGCAGGATTTAAAGTTTGATAAAAAGAAAAGTTGGTATGATAGGTTGTAATAGAAGTTAGAAAAAGGATAATAATAGGAACATTTTTTTAATCCATTTGTCTATATAAAAATTTTACCCAAAAATGAACCATGAATGTGGTAAATGCAGAACTATATAGATTTGGAAAATGTGATTAAATAAATTTAATGGGTAATATCAAATCAGGTGATCCTGCTCGTTTTTATACATTTTAATATTTAATAATATTTAATTTAAATCTATTATAAATGAAGAAGATAATTTCCACTAGCAAAGCCCCAAAAGCCATAGGGCCATATAATCAAGCTATTCAAGCAGGAAATATGTTGTTTATCTCGGGCCAGATTCCACTGGAGTCTACAACAGGTAAATTAGTCGAGGGAGGAATAAAGGAACAAACCCGGCAGGTTTTAAAAAATATAGAGGGTATTTTAAATGAAGCTGGTTTTTCAATCAAAGACGTGGTCAAAACAACATGCATGTTGAAAGATATGAATCATTTTAAAGATATGAATGAAATATATGCTGAATTTTTCGTGAAAGAAGAACCAGCCAGGGCAACTTTTCAAGTGGGTATGTTGCCAATGGATGTTCTTGTTGAAATTGATGCCATAGCTTACAAAGTATAACCTGTAGGTGAAACCAATAAAAAAAGGCAACTCGTTGGAGATGCCTTTTTTTTATTTATAAATAATTTATTATTATTCAGCAACTATTTCAAAAGGAATATCAACAATCACGTCCTTGTATAATTTCACATTTGCCGTGTATGTTCCTATTTCTTTGATAAGGTCTTCCTTGATCGTTATGTTTTTTCTTTCAACTGGAAAGCCGGTTTTTTCCAAGGCTTCAGCAATTTGAATATTATTGACAGATCCGAATATTTTTCCCTTGGTACTAGTTTTTGCACCAATAGTTAATTTAAGATCTTTCATTTTTTCAGCATTTGCAAGAGCCTCTTGTTTTAATTTTTCTTCCTTGTGAGCTCTTTGCCTAATCATTTCTTTATGCATTTTTTTTGCTGAGGCCGTGGCATTAATAGCCATTCCTTTAGGAATAAGGAAATTCCTGGCGTAACCATCTTTTACTGTTACGATATCATCCTTATTTCCAAGTTTTTGTATATCTTCTTTTAATATTATTTCCATTTTTTTTGTCTCCTGTGTATTACTTTAACATATCGGTTACATAAGGTAATAAAGCAATATGCCTGGCTCTTTTGATAGCCTGGGAAACTTTTCTTTGATATTTTAAAGAAGTTCCCGTTACTCTCCTGGGGAGTATCTTACCTTGTTCGTTCAGGAATTTTTTCAAGAATTCAGGATCTTTATAATCAACATACTTTATCCTATTTTTCTTGAAACGGCAATACTTCTTTTTCTTTATTTCTACTGATGGGGGAGTTAAATACCTGATTTCTGATTGATTTTGAGCCATGGATTATTCCTCCTCTTTTTTTTGTGATTCTTTTTTACTTCTTTTTTTCACACTATATTCAATGGCATATTTGTCCATTTTCATGGTAAGAAACCGGATAATTCGTTCATCTCTCCTGTATTCAATTTCCATTTTTTCAATTAATTCACCCTCGGCTTTAAATTCAATTAAATAATAAAAACCCGTGGATTTTTTTTGAATTGGGTAAGCTAGTTTTTTAAGCCCCCAGTTCTCTTCGTGCACGATTTCTCCACCATTGTCGGTGAGAATTTTCTTGAATTTGTCAACTGTTTCCTTCATCTGGACATCAGACAAAACGGGAGTTGTAATGAAAACAGTCTCGTACTGGTTTGTCATAATTAATTTGTTTTTAATATTTTATATGTTTAAAAAATAAGGCACAAAAATATAAATTTTTTTGTTTTTATACAAACGTTATGAATTTTATTTTTCATGCCTAACATGGAGAATTTCTTGGTTCTATTTATCCAATTAACCGATTGATTTATAATTGACATATACTTTATAAAAATCTAACTATCAATAGTTATTGATTTTGTATTTGTTTTCAACTTTTATCTTTAAAAGTTGTTAATGGAAAAACTTGTTTTTTTAATAGCAAAAAGTTTTTAATTTTTATCTTTGTTTTCAATATAAGGAAAATTGAGAGAGATGGAAAATTTCATTGTATCGGCACGTAAATATAGACCAGTTATTTTTGATTCGGTAGTAGGACAGGTCTCAATTACTTCCACATTGAAAAATGCTATAAAAAACAACCACGTGGCACAGGCATATCTTTTCTGTGGTCCTCGTGGCGTGGGAAAAACAACATGTGCCCGAATATTGGCAAAGACTTTGAATTGTCAAAACATTACCGATGAAACAGAGGCCTGTGGTGAATGCGAGTCATGCGTTTCCTTTGCAAGTTCTCGTTCATACAATATTCATGAGTTGGATGCAGCTTCAAATAATTCTGTTGAGGACATTAGGCATTTGATAGAACAAGTTCGTATTCCCCCTCAACTTGGTAAATACAGCATTTATATAATTGACGAGGTGCATATGTTATCCCAGCAGGCTTTTAATGCTTTCCTGAAAACACTTGAAGAACCCCCTTCTCATGCCATCTTTATCTTGGCCACTACGGAAAAACATAAAATATTACCTACAATCCTTTCTCGATGCCAAATATTCGACTTTAACAGGATACAAGTAGAAGATATAGTTGAATACCTTGAGAACATATCTAAAAAAGAACAAGTTGAATACGAGGTTGAAGCTTTTAATATCATAGGGCAAAAAGCAGATGGAGGAATGCGTGATGCACTTTCCATTTATGATCAGATTGTAAGTTTTACAGGGAACAAAATTACTTACTTACAAGTAATTGAAAACTTAAATATTCTTGACTATGAATATTATTTTAAACTGGTAGATGGATTCTTACAAAATGAAGTATCAAACACGCTCTTGCTTTTTAATGATATTCTTGACAAAGGTTTTGATGGACATAATTTTATTAATGGATTAGCCTCACATTTTAGAGACTTATTGGTGTGTAAAGATCCTATTACAGTGGAGTTGCTGGAGGCTGGTGCAGGAATAAAGAAAAGATATCTCGAACAATCTGGGAAAACTAGTCGTGATTTTCTATATGAAGCAATGGAAATATGCAACCATTGTGACGTCCAATATAAGAGTAGCAGGAATCAACGGTTTCTCGTAGAATTAACACTTGTCAAGTTATGCAACATAACATTAAAAAAAAAACTTGATGAGGAAGCAAGGGATGACGGGTTAATTATTCCCGGGGTACCTGCAAAAAAAACAACCAACCAGGATAAAATATCATTACCAAGGGAAGAAAAAGCCTCCAAACCCATGTATAAAGCTTCTTTTAATATAAAGCAAGCACTACAAAAAAAAGAAGAGAAGGTTGCGGTTGAAGAAGAACCCCTGGACGATCTACAAATAAATGAACAAAATGTTCCATATTCAAAAGAGGATTTTTTATTAAAATGGAACGAGTTTCTTGAAATTTTCAAAGAAGATAAACCTAGGATGTATCATGCTTTAAAAGCCCAGGAGCCAGTCATTGATGAAAAGAGCGGGTTGTTCTTGGAAATGAAAAATCTTGCTCAGCAAGAAGAATTTGATAAGTTTTTCAAATCGGAATTAGTCGATTTCCTAAGGAAACAATTGAAAAATTCATTGATAAAGATAGAAACGAAAGTTAAAGAAGAGGTGGATGATAATAATAATATGCTTTATACACAGGAAGATAAATTCAAACATTTATTATCTAAAAATCCAAAATTAAATTTGTTAAAACAACAATTTAACCTTGATTTTAGATAATAATATAATTTGTATATGAACTATTAATTTAAAATCATAATAAAAAATGGAAGGTCAAAAAATAAAGAAAATCTCTAGCGGGTTAGAGGTACCAGATAATCCGATTATTCCTTTTATAGAAGGAGATGGCACCGGACCTGATATATGGGCGGCCTCGGTAAAAGTTTTTGATGCTGCTGTTGAGAAAGCTTACCAGGGAAAAAGAAAAATTATTTGGAAAGAAGTATTAGCAGGAGAAAAAGCTTATAATTCAAAAGGTGAATGGCTTCCTGTTGAAACACTGGATATTATTCGTGAATATCTTGTTGCTATTAAAGGGCCATTGACAACCCCGGTAGGAGGAGGAATTCGTTCTTTGAACGTGGCATTAAGACAAATACTTGATTTGTACGTGTGTCTTCGTCCCGTGCGTTGGTATAAAGGTGTACCCTCGCCAGTCAAAGACCCTTCCACTACTGATATGGTTATTTTCCGCGAAAACTCTGAAGATATTTATGCAGGAATAGAGTGGATGAATGGTTCTGAGGAAGTAAAAAAAGTAGTTAATTTCTTGGAGAAAGAAATGGACGTTAAAAATATTAGGTTCCCCGGATCAACATCAATAGGTATAAAACCAGTTTCAAAAGAAGGGACAGAAAGATTAGTTCGAGCAGCTATTGATTATGCTATAATAAATAATAATAGTTCGGTTACTATTGTCCATAAAGGAAACATTATGAAGTATACTGAAGGGGCTTTCCGTGATTGGGGATATGAACTAGCAAAGAAGGAATATGGAGCAAAGGAATTGGATGGGGGCCCCTGGTGTACCATAAAAAATCCAAACTCTGGTAGTGAAATAATAATAAAAGACGTAATAGCTGATGCTTTTTTGCAACAGATTCTTACACGACCCAAGGAATATTCGGTAATAGCAACCATGAATTTAAATGGTGATTATATAAGCGATGCATTGGCTGCCATTGTCGGGGGAATTGGAATTGCCCCCGGAGCTAACATTAATTATGAAACAGGGCATGCTATATTTGAAGCTACTCATGGTACGGCTCCCAAGTATGCGGGGAAAGACCAAGTAAATCCCGGTTCTGTTATACTTTCAGGGGTTATGATGTTGCAGTACATGCAGTGGAATGAAGCAGCCGATTTAATTGTCAAGGGACTCCAAGGCGCTATTTCCAAGAAAAGAGTTACCTATGATTTTGAACGGTTGATGGAAGGTGCTACAAAATTAAAATGTTCTGAATTTGGAGATGAGATTATTGCAAATATGTAGAGTTTTTATAATAATTTAAAATTGTAAACATGATTACTAAGAAAATACAAGATGCTTTAAACGAGCAAATTTCAAAAGAGGCATATTCTTCAAACTTGTACCTTTCGATGGCTTCTTGGACCGAAACTCAAGGTTTTGGAGGAATTGCTGAATGGTTTTATGCCCAAGCGGAAGAAGAGCGAATGCATATGCTTAAGCTTGTTCGCTATATTAATGAGCGGGG
>CAZOSQ010000203.1:0-6380 GCA_964582245.1 uncultured Bacteroidales bacterium
GAGAAATTTCTTGCCGCTTATTTTTTGTAATTTGGTTAGCTTTTCTATTCAAAAGAAAATCAGAAAAAAGAATTCGAACTAAGCTTTCCGGACATATTCTAGATTATGAGTTTTTAATAGTTTTATTTACTTTAATCTTTTTCTTCAGTTTTTTATCTATGTGCTCCTGGCTCATTTCCATTTAAAATTTAATTTTAAAAATACCAATATTTTCAGAAAGGCTGAAATTTAAATTTAATATGACGGACCTGTCAAGCTCAACATGAGTAAAAATCAATTCACCTATCTCATTTCGTTCATCAGAAACCAAGGAAGAAAGTATAAATTTTGAAGCCACAATCATTCCCAATAAAGAACCTAAAGGATTAAATGCCTGGGCTAAATTAAGCCTTCTTGTAGCCGTTTCAGGACTTCCCATTGACAAGATGTATGGATTTGCAGTTGTTTCTAGGAATGCTAAACCAAATGTCAATATGTATAAAGAAATTAGGAAAAATCCAAAAAATTCATATTTGCTGCTGGATAAAACATAAATGCACCAATTGCATACAACCCTAGGCCTAATAAGATACCTTTCTTATATGTATATCTTTTGATAAATAATGCAGCAGGAATAGCCATAGTAGCATATCCTCCATAAAAAGCCAACTGGACTAAAGCAGCTTTTGCATTAGATATTTCCATTACAGTCTTAAATGCTGCTACCAAGGGATTGGTAATATCATTGGCAAATCCCCATAATGAAAACAAACTAGTTATCAGTATAAAAGGCACAAGATATTTTCTTTCGACTAATTTTCCTGGTTGTGAATTCATAGTTTTTTAAAAATTTGTTTTAAATAATACTCTTTTTAAATGTTCCCGTGAGAATACCCTGATTTTTTTAGAGCCTTAAAATATTAAATTTTTATGTTTTTTGAAATTTACTACTCTTATCGGGCGGATAAAAATAATAAAAATAAATCAATTGTAACTTAAATTGAATAAATAGTCATTGGAACCATGCAAGTTATTATTTGCCGCCAATTTTATAATTTTCTTTTTTAGTAGATGTATAAAAAAAACATCCGTCTCCTCGACTTAAAACCTACATTTTTGTCATTACGATTATTTTTTTCCTACTCAAATGTTGCTTCTATTCATCTAAAAGAAAGATGGTTATTTAAAATGATTATAAGTTACTTACAAAATAACTTGTGAATGAGTGTTTTTCTTATCCCTTAAACGTCATGTTGGTTAAACTTTGATTTTATGGCACCTGGTATGTAATAGGGCGATTGTTAAATAATAAAAATTAAGTAATAAAAAATTAGCCATGAGAAAAATCGCTATTTACGGAAAGGGAGGAATCGGCAAATCGACAACTACCCAAAATACTGTCGCTGGTCTGGCAGAAATGGGTAAAAAAGTAATGGTAGTTGGATGCGATCCAAAAGCCGATTCCACGAGGTTATTGTTAGGAGGTCTTGCCCAAAAAACGGTATTGGATACCCTCCGCGAAGAAGGAGAAGATGTTGAGCTTTCTGATGTGTTAAAAGAAGGCTATGGGGTTACCCAATGCGTGGAATCAGGAGGGCCGGAACCTGGTGTTGGTTGTGCCGGAAGGGGTATTATCACCTCTATAAACCTATTGGAACAACTAGGTGCTTACGATGAAGATAAAGAAATAGATTATGCATTTTACGATGTACTTGGGGATGTTGTTTGCGGTGGGTTTGCAATGCCCATACGCGATGGTAAAGCACAAGAAATTTACATAGTGGTATCTGGTGAAATGATGGCCATGTATGCATGCAACAATATATGCAAAGGGATCGTGAAGTTTGCGGAAGCTGGTGGCGTGAGACTAGGTGGATTAATCTGCAACAGCAGGAACGTTGACAATGAAAAAGCTATGATTGAAGAATTGGCAAGACAACTGGGAACTCAAATGATCCATTTTGTTCCAAGGGATAATATGGTTCAGCGAGCTGAAATTAACAGGAAAACGGTTATTGATTTCGCCCCGGAACATACACAAGCCAATGAATACAGGCAGCTTGCCAACAAAATTGACCAAAACAAAATGTTTGTCGTGCCTAAACCATTGGAAATAGAACAACTTGAAAAGTTACTCATTGATTTCGGAATTCTAAACTAAAATAATAACGGAGGATAAACTATGCAAATGATTAGAGCCATCGTGAGGCCGGAAAAAGTAGGTCATGTAATGAAAGCACTTTTCGAGGCAGGATATGTAGCCATCACAAGGATGCCGGTAGCCGGAAGAGGTAAACAAAGGGGACTGAAAATCGGTGATATAACATACGATGAATTACCAAAAGAATTATTAATGATCGTGGTGAAAGACGAGGACAAAGATTTTGCCATAAGCACCATAATAGAAGCAGCAAGAACAGGTGAAAACGGTGCTTACGGTGATGGGAAAATTTTTGTATCGCCCGTGGAAGAAGCATACACTGTCAGTCGAGGTGTGAAAGAATTATGATCAAATATTAAAACCTACATGCCATGAAAATGATCATAGCTATCATCAGGATAGATAAAATGAACGAAACCAAACAAGCCTTATCCGGAATTGGATTACCTTCTTTTTTTGCCACCGGCCGTGCATTTGGCAGGGGAAAAGGAAAATGGGATGCCAAAGTCCTTGAAGGAGTGAAAAACAATCAGCCTGAAGCCATAAGCCTGCTGGGACCAGAACCTCGTCTTAGGCCTCAAAGAGTTTTAACCATTGTTGTAAAGAACAACAAGGTAAAAGATGCTATCAACACCATCATTCAAGCCAATAAAACAGATACTCCAGGGGATGGAAAAATCTTTGTGCTTCCCATGAGTGATACCATTAGGGTACGAACCAAAGAAACTGGTGATTCTGTCTTGGATTAATTTTCACCTAGTAAAAAGATGTGTCATGGAAAAAGAAAATAAAGAATTACAAGAGTTTAGAGAGGATATTATATCAAAATACCCGGCAAAAATTGCCAAGAAAAGATCAAAATCAATTGTTTTCAAGGATTCAGAAGAAGAACCTTCCATACAAGCCAATGTCAGGACTATCCCGGGTATCATTACACAGAGGGGGTGCACATATGC
Organism: uncultured Bacteroidales bacterium; assembly: GCA_964582245.1. Classification (GTDB taxonomy): domain Bacteria; phylum Bacteroidota; class Bacteroidia; order Bacteroidales; family CAZOSQ01; genus CAZOSQ01. Next base: position 3,097 of record CAZOSQ010000203.1, read on the forward strand.
GGGCTGTAAGGGTGTAGTTCTAGGCCCTACGAGAGATGTTATTAATCTTACCCACGGGCCTATAGGATGTGGATTCTATAGCTGGCTTACCAGGAGAAACCAAACATCGGCTGGCCCTGATGGAGAAAATTACATGCCTTATTGTTTTTCAACAGATATGCAAGATGAAAACATTGTATTTGGAGGGGAGAAAAAATTAAAATTGGCCATACAGGAAGCTTATGAAATTTTTAAACCAAAAGCAATCGCCATTTTTTCCACCTGTCCCATCGGGTTGATTGGAGATGATGTCCATGCTGTTGCCAAGGAAATGAAGGAAAAATTAGGGATAAATATTTTCGGATTCAGTTGTGAAGGATACAGGGGCGTTAGCCAATCTGCCGGTCATCACATTGCCAATAATGGCTTATTGACACACGTGGTTGGCAAAGATCACACTCCCGTGGAAGGGAAATTTAAAGTCAATCTATTAGGTGAGTATAACATTGGTGGTGATGCTTTTGTCATAGAAGAATTGTTTGAAGAACTTGGAATCACGCTGGTATCATCATTTAGTGGCAACTCCACCATCCCTGGATTTGAAAGGGCACATAAAGCAGATCTGAACATGGTCATGTGCCATCGATCCATTAATTATATAGCCGATATGATGGAAACCAAGTATGGAATTCCCTGGATAAAGGTAAACTTTATTGGCGCAGAGGCCACTGCTAAATCGCTTAGAAAAATTGCTGAATATTTCGATGATAAGGAGTTAACTGAAAAAACAGAGAATGTGATCCAAAGGGAAATGGAAAAGGTTAAAGTAGTAGCCGAACAAGTTAAATCATCCACCAATGGAAAACTTGCAATGATATTTGTCGGAGGCTCCAGGGCGCATCATTACCAAGAACTTTTCCGGGAAATTGGAATGGGCACGATTGCGGCGGGTTACGAATTCGCTCATAGGGATGACTATGAAGGTAGAAAAGTTCTTCCTAGTATCAAGGTAGATGCTGATAGCCGAAACATCGAAGAAATAGAAGTTCACCCTGACCCCGAGCATTTCATACAAAGGAAAAGCCCGGAAGAACTAAAAGCTCTTGAAGAAAAAGGGTTTACTTTTAAAGATTACGAGGGAATGATTCCCGAGATGGAAAAAAACACCATGATTATCGATGATATAAGCCATTGGGAATCAGAAAAACTAATCGAATATTATAAACCAGCCGTTTTCTGCGCCGGTATTAAGGAAAAATACGCCATACAAAAAATGGGAATCCCCATGAAACAACTTCATAGTTATGATTATGGAGGTCCCTACGCTTCTTTCGATGGAGCAATAAACTTCTACAAGGAAATAGAAAGAATGGTTGGCACCAAAATTTGGTCCATGGTAAAAGCTCCATGGGAAGGAGAGCCAGAACTTGTAGGATTTGTCACCTCTGAAGCTTGATATTAACCATAAAATTTAAAAGCCATGCTATTGAAACATACCACCAAGGAAATAAAAGAGAGGCAAGCCTTAACTATTAACCCTGCCAAAACATGCCAGCCTATTGGCGCCATGTATGCCGCACTGGGAATACACAATTGTCTACCTCACAGTCACGGCTCACAGGGATGCTGTTCATATCATAGAAGCACGCTTACCCGTCATTACAAGGAGCCTATTATGGCGGCTTCCAGTTCATTCACCGAGGGCTCTTCAGTTTTCGGGGGACAAGCTAACCTAATTTCTGCCATTGATAATATTTTCACGATTTATGAGCCTGATATTATTGCTGTTCATACAACCTGCCTATCAGAAACCATAGGAGATGATATACCCCAAATAGCCCAAAAAGCAAAGGATGATGGAAAGATCCCCCCGGGAAAACATATAATTTATGCCAATACGCCAAGTTATGTTGGCACGCATGTTACAGGATTTTCCAACATGGTAAAAAACACGGTCAACTATTTCGCTGAAAGCACCGGGGACAAAACAAAAAAAATAAATATCCTTCCGGGATGGGTTGAGCCTTCGGATATGAGAGAAATTAAAAGGTTATGTAAACTGATGAAAACAGATGCAATCATGTTACCGGATACTTCTGATGTTCTTGATGCTCCCATGACTGGTAAACATGAGTTTTATCCTAAAGGAGGAACCTCCATAGCCGACATGGTGAACATGGGAGACAGCAAGTTTACCATAGGCCTGGGACATTGGTCAAGCCGTGACGCTGCCATAACCTTGGAAAACAAGTGCAAGGTAAAATTTGAAATACTGGACATCCCTTATGGTATAAAAGCTACAGATAGGTTTATACAAACACTGGCAAAAAAAGGAGCCGTTACCATCCCCGGTGAAGTTACGGATGAACGAGGTAGGTTAATGGATCTTGTTACAGATATGCACCAGTATTTGTACGGGAAAAGAGTGGCTTTATGGGGAGATCCCGACCATCTCATCCCCCTGGTTGAGTTCTTGGTCGACATCGATATGAAACCTGTTTATATCGTGAGTGGGACGTCAGGAAAAGTTTTCGAAAAAAGGTTGCAAACCATACTTGATGGAAAAGTCCCGGGTGCAAAGGTGAAAAATGGGAAAAATGCTGACATGTTTCTTATGCATCAATGGATTAAAAATGAGCCTGTAGATCTTTTAATCGGTAACACTTATGGCAAATATATTGCCAAGGACGAAAACATACCTTTTGTTCGGCATGGATTTCCAATACTAGACCGGGTAGGTCATAGTTACTTTCCAATGGTAGGATACATAGGAGCTATAAGATTATTAGAGAAAATCTTGGACGCTTTTTTAAACAAGAAGGACTTGGAATCCCCGGAAGAATCTTTCGAACTGGTTCTGTAAATATCAAAATAGGTAGATCAAATAGAGTGTGTAATAGTTTTAGTTGTTAATTAGTGAGGTAAACTGGCCCGGTTCCCGGGGGCACCCGGCCCGGGCAGTTTTCCGATCTATCTAAAATGACACATCATACACGATAGAAAATTTTAGTAGCCATCATAGATGTAGTTTTAGTTGTTAGGCAAGCTGTCCGGGTAAAAGAAATTTTACCCGGGCAGATTTCCAGTAAACAACTCTCCCATTAATGATAATAGCCATGGAAAAAATTTTAACCCAAAGAAAAAACCAGGTTCTGCAAAAAGGAGATGATAACAAGGAAATTTCATGTCTAAAAGAAAGTCTCGCAGGATCTGTTAGCCAAAGAGATTGTGTGTTTTGTTGTTCGAGGGTGGTACTTTATCCTATCGCCGATGCAATACACCTTATTCATGGTCCAGTTGGATGC